>JAOBWQ010000585.1 GCA_025463425.1 Ilumatobacteraceae bacterium
TCGAGCATCGCCAGAAGGGGTTCGGGCTGGACGAGCTGCGTCCACGCGATCGCGTATGGGGGGTACTTCGTGTCGACCTCGACGCCGCACGGGGTGCCACCCTCCGGGTCGGTGAAGGTGTCCTTGACGAACGACGGCCCGATCTCCTCCGGCGTCAGCAGCAGTGGCTCGAGCTGCGCGGTCAATTGGTCGGGCGTCGGCACGGCGCTGCTGCCGGTCGAGTCTCCCGTCGTCGCGGTCGTGTCGATCGAGTCGGTCGTCGCCGCAGCGGTGTCGGCCGTGGTCGGTGCAGTGGTCGGAGCAGTGGTCTCAGCGGTGGTCGGTGCGGTCGTGTCACCTGTCGTCGCCACGGGTTTCACGGTGGTCGGCGCCGACGTGCTGTCGGAGCTGCACGCGGTGAAACCGATCAGCGTCGCGGCGGCGATCGCGAGCGACGCAAGGGGATGGGCGTGAGTTCTCATGGCACCATCTAGTCACGGCCGGCACCGTCGGCGAAACCGTATCCGCTACTCCACCGGCCGACGTTCCCGTCAGCTGCTGGTCGGGGCCGGTGGGCCATCTAACGTCGGCACGGTATGGCGGAGCACCGGGATGGCCGGGAACGGGACTGGTCTGGTCTGGCTCAGGACTGGCCGCTCATCGGCCGTGGAGACGTGCTCGATCGGTTCACTGCGCTGCTTGCCGTCGACGATGCCGGTCCGGTCGGCGGATCCAGAGGCGTTGCCCTGCTCGGTGCGCCTGGGGTGGGCAAGACCCGGCTGGCCGGGGCGTGCGCGGACATCGCCGCGCAGCATGGTCGACGGATCGGGCGCATCTCGGGCAGCCGAGCCGCAGCCTCGATCCCGTTCGGCGCCGCCGCATCCCTGCTCTCGACCCACGGATCCGGCGGATCGGACTTCGCCACGATCATCCGCGACGCATACGAGTCGCTCACCGCCCGGGGCGAGCTGTGTCTGGTGATCGACGACGCCCACCTGCTCGACGACGCCTCGATCACGCTCGTCCAACACCTCGCGGGCAGTCGATCCGTTGCGTTGGTCGTCACCGCCCGATCGGATCGGCCGGTGGCCGAGGGCATCGCCGCGCTGTGGCGCAATGGAGGCCTCGCCAAAATCGACGTCGACGGCCTGGACCGGACGTCGCACCACCAGCTCGTCGCGACGGCGCTCGGCGGGCCGATGGATGCCACAGCGGCGGGCCGTCTGTTCGAAGCAAGCGGCGGCAACCCGCTCTTCACCCGTGAGCTGCTGATGGCTGCGGCCGACGACAACGCGCTGTTCGCCGACGGCCACGGCGGTTGGCGGGTCGGGCGGTTGCCCCGGTCGTCGAGCCGGCTCGCCGAGCTGGTGGCCGGACGGATCGGGGCATTGGACGACGACGAACGCCGCTGCCTGGAAACGATCGCTGTGGCCGAACCGATCGGACTCGACGTGATCGAGGCGATGGGCTTCGGCCCGGCGGTCGCCCGCCTCGAACGCCGGCGCCTCGTCATGGCGACGACCGCAGGACGTCGTATCGACCTCACCATCGCCCACCCGCTGTACGCGGACACGGTCCGCGATCGCCTGCTGCCGATCCGGGCTCGCAACATCCGGCGCGCGCTGGCCGACCAACTCGAGCAGACGGGAGCACGGCGCCGCGGCGACGCGTCTCGCATGGCCACCTGGCGACTCGACGCGGGCCTCACCGTGCCGGTCGTCCACCTCAGCGTGGCCGCCGACGAGGCGCTCGTGGCCGGGGACGTGCACTCGGCCGAGCGCTTCGCCCGCGCCGCCCACGACGCTGCGCCAACCCTCGCAACCGCAGTGACGCTGGCCCGCGCACTCCGGCGCGGCGGCGACGCAGCGGCAGCCGAGGTCGTCCTGGGCCTGGCCGAAGGTCTGACCGGGCCCGATGTCGACCGCGACGAACTCCTGCTCGTTCGCGCCGGAAACGCATTCTGGAACCTCGGCCGCGACGACCAGCCGTTCGCGCTGTTGGCGGCCAGGAGCGCTTCCTCGGCTGCCGCGTTGGCCGGCGAGCTCGACGTCGCGCGTGGTGCTCGCCCCGCCCCCGACGACCCCACCGAGCTGCGCGTGCTCGGCCTGCTCCGCGACGGTCGCCCGCTCGATGCGCTCGAGCTCCTCCGGGCCGCTGCCGACCGGGCGATCCATCCCGGGCTGGAGGCGTTCGTGCTCGCGTTCGGCGGCTGGCTCTCCAACGCCGACGCACTCGCCAGGGCGACACAACGCCCAGGTCTGCATCCGTCGGCGCACCCGTTGTCGGGCGACGACGGGTGGGCCCTGCTCGCCGGTGCGACGTGCCGGCTGGAGGACGGCGACGGCCAGCGCGCGCTGAGGTCAGCTGAAGCCGCGGCCGACGCGTTCGCCGATGCCGACCGATGGATCGGGGTCGCCGCGTGCGCGGCACGCGAGGTCGACGCGCTCGTCCTGCTCGGCGAGACGACGCGTGCGCGGCAGCGGCTCCAGGGCTGCGCCATGCACATGCGCACCCGGATCTTCGGGCGGATGCTCGACCGGGCCGAGGCCCGGCTGCTGGCCGCCGAGGGTGCGCTCGACCGAGCGCAACGGATGCTGGAGGAGCTCGTCGCCGCGGCGCACACGCTCGGGCAGGACGATGACGAGCAATCCGGTCTGCACGATCTCCACCGACTCGGCGCCGGCTCACCCGCCCGCACCGAACGGCTCCGCGAGCTCGCCGATCGGATCGCGTCACCGCGAGCGCTCCATCGGGGCCGCCACGTCGGCACGGCCGGCGACGGCGCGAGGCTGGGGCTGCTCGCCGCGGAATTGGAGACCGATGGCTTCGCAGTCTGGGCGTACGAGGTCTCGATCGAGGCCGCGGCGCGCCTCACCGAAGCGGGCGCCACTCGTCAGGCCGGCAGCGAACAGCGCCGCGCGACTCGTCTGCGCAGCGGCTTTCCGCGCGCTGCGCTCCTCGCGCCTGCCGAGACCAGCGTGCCGACGGCAGAGCGCCAGCTCCGTCCGGGAGAGCTCCAGGTCGTTCGCCTCGCCGCAGATGGGTTGTCCGATCGGGAGATCGGCGAACAGCTGCACCTGTCGGTTCGCACCGTCGGCAACTACCTGCTCCGCGCCTATCGTCGCCTCGGCGTGCGCGGCCGCGACGAGCTACGCGAGGCCCTCGTCGAGCATCAGCTGCTGAACATGTAGTCGTCCCGGTTCGGCTCGCGGGTCCGCTCCCAGTAGTCGAGCAGCGTGAACGGCCAGTTCTGGGCGACGCGCCCGTGCGAGTTCTTGTACCAGCTGTTGACCGTGCTCCATCCCCAGGCCATCCGGCGGTTCTCGGCGTCGACCAGCTCGTTGAACTCGTCGTGCACCGCACGCTTGACCTCGAGGGCGCGATGCTCACCGGCCACCAACAGCTTGATCAGCCCGAGCACGAGACGGCTTCCGCACTCGGAGAAGTAGATGATGCTGCCGTTGACGACGATGTTCGTGTTCGGCCCGTAGAGGCAGAACAGGTTGGGGAACTCCGGGATCGTGACCCCGAGATAGGCCCGCGCGTCGCCGTCCCAGCGCTCGTGGAGGTCCGCTCCCCCGCGGCCGGTGATCCGCATCGGGGCGAGGAAGTTGGAGGCCTGGTAGCCGGTGCCGTAGATGATCACGTCGGCATCGATGTGCGAGCCGTCGGCCATCGCGATGCCACCAGAGTCGATGTGCCCGATCGGGGCGGTGTCGAGGACGACGTTGTCACGCTTCAGCGTCGTCGCCCAGATCCCGTTGTCGCGAACGATCCGCTTCGCGCCCACCGGGTAGTCGGGTACGACCTTGGCGAGCAGGTCGGGACGACCGGCGAACTGCTCCTCGTAGTAGGCCAAGATCATCGTGCGGGTGAACTCGCTGATCGCGCTCACCGACGAACCGTCCGACTCCCAATCCGGATCGACCCTGAC
>JAOBWQ010000588.1 GCA_025463425.1 Ilumatobacteraceae bacterium
GTCGCCCAGCCCGGCCGCGCCGAGCAGCGCATCGGTGACGGCATGGGCGATCGCGTCGGCGTCGCTGTGACCGTGCAGGCCGCGCTCACCGTCGAACACGACGCCGCCGAGCACGAGTGGCCGTGCGGGATCGTCGCTGAAGCGGTGAATGTCGAACCCCTGGCCGACGCGCACGCCGATCGGAGTCTGGTCCGTCATCGCGCCCGCTCGGCGACCGCGGCAAGCCGGGCCTCGGCCCACGCGAGGTCGGCCGGATAGGTGATCTTGCGGTTGTCGTCGCTGCCCGCGATGACCACCACCCGGCCGCCGGCGGCCTCGACGAGGGCGGCGTCGTCGGTGCCCTCTGCCGCGTCGGCGTGCGCGGAGCGCAGGACTTCAGCCCGAAATGCCTGCGGCGTCTGCACGGCACGCAGCGCGGCGCGTTCGGGCGTGGCCTGGACCACCCCGTCGCCGTCGACGATCTTGATCGTGTCGGTGACGACGATGCCCGGGATCGCACAATCGGCGCCGGCCTCCACCGCGGCGATGACCGCTGCGTAGAGCTCTGCGGTGGCGAACGGTCGGGCCGCGTCGTGCACGCAGATGATCGTCGCGTCGGTCGGCACGGCAGCGAGACCGTTGCGCACCGACGCACTGCGCGTCGCTCCGCCGGCCACTCCGCCCTCGGCCACCACGTCGTCGGCGGGCACGACCAGCACCACGCCGTCGCTGGCCGAGCCGGCCACGGCCATCGAGATGTCCACGACGCGGGAGCCACCGACGGCCTCGTACTGCTTCGGTCGACCGAACCGTTGGGACGTCCCACCGGCCACCACGATGGTCCACACTTTCTGAACCGAGTGATGTGACATAGGCACAGACGGTAGTACCGTCAGGCCTGCCATGGCTCACGACGATGTCCTCGCTCAGACCGAATTCTTCGCTGACGCCAGCCGAGAAGAGCTGCTCACGGTGCTCGAGACATCGACCGAGCACGAGCTCGTGCGGGGCGATGTCCTGTTCCACGAAGGCGACGAGCCCGATGCGCTGTACGTCGTGCTGACCGGGCGGATCGCGGTCGCGATCGCCAACCCGATCGACAACCGCGAGACGATGGTCGGCCTGATGACGCCCGGTGATCTGTTCGGTGAGATGGCCATGCTCGACCACGGTGCACGCTCCGCCAACGCTCGCGCCTTGGAGATGTCGAAGGTCCTGGCCATCCCGTACGCCGGCGTGCTGGCGATGTTCAACGGCAACCCGGCACTGCTGTGGGGCGTCACCCGGCTGCTCGCCGGTCGCCTCCGCGAGACCAACGAGGCGCTCGCCGACAGCGTCTTCCTCGACGTCACCGGTCGCACCGCGAAGCGCTTGATCGAGCTCGCTGACGGCCGCGATTCGTTCCTGCTCCCCGTCACTCAAGAGGAACTGGCCGGCATGGTCGGCGCATCTCGAGAGCGGGTCAACAAGGCGATCGCCAGCTTCATCCGCCTCGGTTGGATCGACCAGCACGATCGTCGCTACACGATCAAGATGCGTGACCGCCTGGAGCTGCGCTCGCGCTGAGGCACCCGGGGGCAGTTGGCCACACGTCGTGAGGCAAACCGACCGAGGTCGCTGACCGCGATGACTTTCCCGGCCATGAACCGGGGAATCCATCAGGGTTCGCGGTTGATCCCAGATGTCCGTCGGGTTCACCGGCCGACGGCCGGGAAATCCGACACCGTTGTTTCGTCACGTGGAGATTCACGAAGGGGCCGCACCGATGGGGCCCGTCCGCGTCGGCGAACGGCCGCAGCCGTCAGGCGTCGCGGCGCTCGTTGATGAAGACGCCGATCACGACGAAGACGATCACGATCACGCCCAGGAACAGCCCGGCGCGGATCCGTGACGGATCACCGGGATCGAGATCGGGCTTCGCCATCTGCAGCGCCGACTGGTACGGCAGCCACGGTGTCGGGTTGTCGACGCCGGCGGCGGTGAGCACGGCGCGCACGATGCTCTCCAGGAGCAGCGGCCAGAGGATGAGGATCGCCACGGTCGCGGGCGAGTTGCGGATGATCAACCCGAGCCCGTAGCCGAGCAGGGAGAGCATTCCGCACAGCACGACCAGGCCGAGCATCGCGGCCTTCTGGGTGCCGGTGGGGCTGACGTCGCCGCCGCGCGCGTTGAGGATGACGGCGCCGAGTGCGAACGTGATGGCCTCGATCAGCGCGGCGAAGACGAGGGTGGCGGCCAGGCTGACGGACGCCTTCGCCAACAGCACCCGTGTTCGCTGAGGCACGGCGGCGAACGTGGTGCGGATCGTGTTGTGGCTGTACTCACTGGTGAGGTTCAGCGCGCCGACGACGCCGAGCAGCAGCGCGGTGACCAGCATCGTGCCCGTCACCGCGCCGGGCAGATCGTGTGCGGCCGAGTCGGCGTCGCTGTTGAGCAACGCGACCAGGACGATGATCACGATGGGGAACGCCGCGGCGATGATCCCGAGCACGTAGTTGACCCGCACGGTGCGGAGCTTGATCCACTCGCTGCGAAGGAGGTGCGTCATGGCTGACCGCCGTTGGTGAGGTTCGTCGCGGGTGGAGCGAACGGCGGCTGTTGTGGCGGTGGTGTTGCGTACACCGGACCGGAGGGCGCGGGCGGAGCGTTGTCGACCGGGCTCGTCGAACGGTACTCCTGGGCACCGGCCGTGGCTTCGAGGAAGGCGTCTTCGAGCGAGCCCTGCTGCGGCGACAGCTCGTGCAGGATCGCACTGTTGCGGGCGGCCAGCTCGCCGATCTCGATCGCCGTCGGCCCGATCACATCGATGCCGGGAGTCAGTCCGATGCCGCCGTCGTCGAGCATCGTCACCGTCGCCCCGCCGGAACGGAGCTGGTCGGCGATCTGGGCGATCTGCGGGCTGCGCACCCGCACCCAGTGCCGGGCGTTGCGGGCGACGAAGTCGGCGACGGTGCCGGTGTCGATCAGCCGACCGAGCCCGATCACGACCAGATCGTCGGCCATCTGGGCCATCTCGCTGAGCAGGTGGCTGCTGACGAGGACGGTCTTGCCCTGACCGGCGAGGTGGACGAGCACGTCGCGGATCCAGCGGATGCCTTCCGGGTCGAGCCCGTTGGCCGGCTCGTCGAGGATGACCACCTTCGGATCGCCGAGCAGCACGCTGGCCAGCCCGAGCCGCTGGCGCATGCCGAGCGAGTAGGTGCCGACGCGCCGCTTGGCGGCGTCGGTGAGCCCGACGAGCGCCAGCGCCTCGTCGACCCGCGTGTCGCTGATGCCGTTCGAGGACGCGATCATGCGGAGGTGGTTGCGACCGTTGCGACCGGGGTGCGCATACCCGGCGTCGAGCAGCGCGCCGACTTCGAACAACGGGTCGTGGATGGTGTCGTAGGGGCGGCCGTCGAACATCGCCGTCCCGGAATCGGGGCGATCGAGGGCGAGCATGCACCGCATCGACGTGCTCTTGCCGGATCCGTTCGGGCCGAGGAAGCCCGTCACCCGGCCCGGACGCACGTCGAAGCTGAGGTCGTTCACGGCCGTGGTGCGCCCGAAGCGCTTGGTGAGACCGCGAACTTCGATCACGAGCCGGCCAGTCCGGCGGCAGTGATGTACTGGCTGGCCATCGCCGCCGGCGTGACCTTGTTCGTGACCACCCGGATCAGCATCGTGCGCAGATCGTTCGTCTTGAGCGCCTGACTGACCTTGTCGAGCAGCTGCGAGACCCCCGGCGTGTAGCCAGTGGCGGAGACGAGCGGGATCACGCCGTTGGCCTCGACCCAGTTCAAGTTGTCGTCCATCACCACAGCATTGCTCGGCATGGTGATGTCGAGGCTGTTCATCGCGGCGCAGTCGGCGTCGCTGGGCAGGTCGGCGATCGTCGTCGTGGTGGCATCGACCGCCGTCGTCGTGGTGTTCGCGCCGGTCGTGGTGGACGCCGGCACCGTGGTGGGCGAGGTGATCTCGTCACCGATCTTGGCGGCGTCGACCGGGATGAACTTCTTGAACGTGCCGCCGTAGGTCTTCTCGAATCCGGGCAGGCCGAACGAGGTCGCCGTCTCGAACTCCTTCGGACCGGCGATGGTGAGGACGTCTGCCGCACGGCCGAGATCGGACAACGTCGAGAGGCTGCCGGTCGTCGCGACGCCGCCGTTGCAGGCGATGACCGACTTGTTCTCGGCATCCGACGCTGCGCCGATCTGCAAGGTCGTCGGCAGGATCTCACCGATCAACTTGGTCTGGCCGTTGATGCTCTCGGCTGCCGCCTGGCCGACGATCGAGATGGTCGTGGTGGTCGATTCCTCGACCGTCGTCTCCGTCGTGTCGTTCGTTGCCGTGGAGCCAGAAGTGCTGGTCGGCGCAACCGGGCCGACCTCGAGCGTCGTGGTGGTGTTCGGTGCCGTGGTGTTGGTGTCGATCGTGGTGGTCGGCGCTTCGGTGGTGGTCGGCGCCGCCGTCGTGGAGGTGCTGTTCGCAGCAGGCTCGTGCGTGCTCGTGTAGGCGAGGAGATCCGCCGTGTGGGTGATGAAGAGATCGGCCGCACCACTCTGCAACGCCTGGTACCCCGCTGCGAGATCGGCGACGTCGTCGCGTCGGGCGACGCGGAAGCCGGCGTGCTCCAACGCCTGCGCGTACACCTCTGTCAGCACGTGGCTCTCCGGCGTGTCGACGCCGACGACCACCACCGTCTGGGCAACTGAGGTGGCCGACGTGGTGCTCGAGTCGCTCTTGCACGCAGCCAGCCCGAGGGCCGCCAGAACCGCGGTGCAGACGCCGACGCGTCGGATGTACCTGGTGTTGCTCATGAAACCTCGATCGATGGGCGGACGGGAGCCGCCACAGGATACCGAACGGGTCTGCGAGTACCGGTCGCGTGGGGAACAAGGGAACCGGGGTGGGCGGGTGGCCCGATCGGCCACCGGCCGACCGGTACCGTGGAGTGCATGGAACGAACGGTGGTGCGGGACCATCGACGCACCGAGCAGATCCGGGGCGACGCCGACGACACGCCAACCGGCGAGACCCCGATCCGTGATGGTCGCTCAGCCGAGCGTCCGATCCGGCGACTGGTCGTCTTGGCCGGCGCCGCCGTCCTGGTCCTGGTCGCGGTCATCGGATATGCGTTGACCCGACCGACGACCTGGCACCGTTCCGGGCCTCCGGCCACGGTCAGTGCCTGGGCGCCGTACTGGCAGACCGACTCGGCGCTCGCGTCGTTCACGGCGAACCGCAACGTGTTCAGCAACCTCTCGCTCTTCGCCTACCACGCCACTGCGGCCGATTCGATCACTGCGTTCGATGGTCTCGGCAGCGGCGTGCTGGAGACCTATCGCTCCGCGGCTCGTGCGGCCGGGGTCGCACTCACCGCCTCGATCATCGACGACATGCCGGCGAACGGCATGGCGGCAGTCCTGGCCGACCCGACGTCGCGAGCGACGCACGTCGCGACCATCGTGTCGTTCGCCGCCGCGAACGGCTTCGACGGGATCGACCTCGACTACGAGAAGTTCGCCTTCAGCGACGGGCGCGCGACGTGGGACTCGACTCGACCGAACTGGGTCGCGTTCGTCACCGATCTCGCCAAGGCGCTGCACGCTGCCGGCAAGACGTTGACCGTGAGCGCGCCTCCGTCGGGCGACTACTCGGTCTACGACTACGAGGCCATCGGCAAGGTGGTCGACGGGATCCGGATCATGGCCTACGACTACAGCACCAGCGACCCGGGCCCGATCGCACCGATCGCGTGGGTCAAGGACATCGTCGCCTCGGCCAAGAAGTTGGTGCCCGCGGACAAGCTCGTGCTGGGCGTGCCCGTCTACGGCTACGACTGGCCGGCACAGATCACGGGCACGTGCCCGGGCGCCGAGGCCGATCAGCCGCACCGCAGCAACGTGTCGGCCAAGACCGCGGCGGCACTCGCGGCCAGCAAGGGGATCGAGCCCACCTGGATCCCTGCGGTCGAGGAGCGCACGTTCAACTACACCGAGCAGCTCACGGGCGTCGACACGGCTGGTGCGGCGACTGCGTGCACGGTCTCCCACACGGTCTGGTACTCCGATGCCCAGTCGGTGCACGACCGCGCCTACCTCGCCGAGCACGAGGACCTCGCCGGTGTGGCGGTGTGGGCGCTGGGCAGCGACGACGACCTCGTGTGGGCCGGCATCGAGGCGGCCCGCGCCAACGTCGAGGTCTGGCCGCCCGTCGTCGCGGGGTCCAGCGTTGCCGGCGCGTCGACAGCCGTCACCGGCTGAGCGCCGATGACCGGCGCGACGCCCCAGCCGGTCAGCTGGCACGTCGCCCGCTGGGGTGACGAGCCGTTCAGCCGCGGCTCGTGGAGCTACGTACGTACCGGCGGATCACCGGCGGATCGGTGGACGCTGGCCGAGCCGATCGGCGACCGGTTCGCCTTGTGCGGAGAGGCCGTCGGCACCGACCAGGCCGCGATGACCCACGGCGCGTACGCCAGCGGTGTGCGGGCCGCGCACTGGTGCCTGAGCGTCGCTGCGCCGGGCGAGCTGATCGTGGTGGTCGGCGCCGGGTTCGGCGGCCTCGGCGCAGCTCGCACGCTGACCGACGCCGGCTACGAGTGCGTCGTCGTCGAGGCGCGCGACCGGATCGGTGGACGCACCCACACCGTGCTGCTGGAATCGGCCGACGGTTCACCCGCCGTCGCCGCAGATGCCGGTGCGGCCTGGCTGCAGCAGTTCGCCAAGAACCCGTTCGCCTCGTTGGCGGTCTCGCTCGGGGTCCAACCGGTGCCCACGGACTTCCACACTCCTCTGGCGTCGGCTTCGGACGGCCCTGTCGGTGACGTGGACGGCGCGCTCGCCCAACTGGCCGCCGCCGCAAGGGCGGCCACCGCCGGGCCGCTGCCGGACGTGTCACTCGGTTCGGTGGCAGCGTCGTTGCTGCTCACCGGCGACGACGCTCGGTCGCTGCGCCACGCCGTCGATGCGGACATCGTGCTCGAGACCGGTGGTGCGCTCGACGACACCTCGGCGCGAGGGTTCTTCGAGGAGGACGGTGTCGGCAACGACGACCACTGGCTGCCCGGCGGCTACCGAACGATCCTCGATCACCTCGCATCTGGCATCGACATCCGCCTCGGCCGCCCGGTGCGCGGGATCGAGTGGAGCGTCCGTGGGGTCACCGTGGAGACGGATGCGGGCCCGATCCGCGGTGATCGTTGCATCTGCAACCTTCCCGTGTCTCTGCTCCAGGCCGGAGAGCCGATGCTGCGCCCCGGTCTTCCTGTCGCGCATCGCGCTGCGCTGGCGGGGCTGGGCATGGGCGTGGTCGAGAAGGTGCTCATGCGCTTCGATCGTCGCTGGTGGCCTGCAGGGTCGAGTGGCTACATGCGTTGGTATGACGACCCGGCAAGTTGGTGCGAGTGGGGTGATCTCACCGACGGCTGTGGCGCGCCCGTGGTCGCCGGGTTGATCGCTCACGACGCCGTCGCCCGCCAACACCACGGCCGCACCGACGCCGAGATCGTCCGCGCCGCCTCCGCGGCCCTGCGCCGGTGGGCCGACGCCCTGGATGCCTGACGCCGGTCAGCGAGGAACGCCGTCTGCGCGGGGGATCAGGGGTTGCCGCGCCAGATGGGGTCGCGGGGTGGCTCGAACATCGTGTCGAGGGGGGCACCGTCGATCGCCGCGAACGCCATCGGCGCCCACCACTGTGCACCGGCTGCGGTGCTCGGCAGCGCGTCGCGACCGAACCAGCCGACGTCGGCGGTCTCCAGCGGATGCGCCTGCAGCGTGCCGCCGGTGGCCCGGCAGTGGAAGAGGAGCATGTACATCGCGAACCGGGTGAAGCCCATCCGCTGACCGTCGAGCACGGCGATCAGGCGCATCGGCTCGCACTCGATGCCGGTCTCCTCGAGCACCTCTTTGACCGCGACCTCCGACGGTGAGTAGCCGATGTCGGCCCACCCCGTCGGGTAGAGCCAGACGAGGCTGTCCGAGCGCTGGACGAGCAGGATCTCGCCGGCATCGTTGCCGACGACAGCGCCGATGGCCACCTTCGGTGTCACGTAGCCGGGCACACCCTCACCGACGGTGTCCATCCACTCCTGCACGAAGTGGTCCTGTTCGCGGCGGACCTCCAGCGCGTCGTCGGCTGCCGCCTTGATGTCGGCTGCGACGTGGAGCACCTCCTCGAACCGCTCCTGCTCGTACAGGCTCTGGGTGAATCCGAGCCCGGTGCGGGCGATGCCGGCCAGCGCTTCGCTCCACCGGACGAGGTCCTTGGTGAAGTCCTGAGGTCCGAGAGGTGCCGCATCCGGGGAGTCACTCACCGCACCGACCATAGCCGGGGAGCGGATCA
>JAOBWQ010000611.1 GCA_025463425.1 Ilumatobacteraceae bacterium
TGCGCGAGCTGCGGATGGCGCGCCACGGCGCCGCAGTCGTGGCGCTCGCACTCGATCCGGCCGACGCAGTTCGGCATCGCACACCGCAGATGCTCGGCATCTTCGGCTGGAGCGCCGGTGACGTGTCCGCCGATGTGGTCGAGGCATGGAACGAGGCGGAGCGGATGACGAACTCTTCGACCGGACGCGACTACGCCGTACTCGACGACACCGAGTCCGCAGAGTTCATCGAGCTCTGCCGCGCGGCGATGGCAACGGTCCACTGATCGTCGTGCAGGGTGTCGCCGCGTGACCAGCGGATCCACGTCGGTGGGATCGAAGGAGCGGATCGAGCGCGTCGCCGCCGATCTCCTCGCCCGCGATGGGTACAACGGGATGGGCCTCAAGGCGATCAGCGACGGCGCGTCGCTGCCGTACGGCTCGATCTACCACCACTTCCCCAGCGGCAAGGAGGGCATCGCGGTGGCAGCGATCACCTCGATGGGGTCGTACACGGGCGCGCTCCTGGCCGAGCTCTCGGCGGACGGTGTCACCGACGCGGGCATCCACGCGATGTTCGGTTTCATGGCCGACCGCCTCGAACGCTCGGGCTGGACCAAGGGGTGCACGGTCGGCACTCCAGCGCTCGACGGTGGCGCCGGGTCCGAGCCGGTCCGCGACTCGTGCGACGCGGTCTTCTCGTCGCTGGTCGAGACGCTGGCGGGTGCACTCGAACGGCAGGGAGTGTCGCGCCCCGACGCCGACGATCTCGCGACCACGATCATCGCCGCCTACGAAGGCGCGACGATGCTGGCCCGCACGCGTCGTTCTCGCGTCCCTCTCGACGTGACTGCGGCGGCCATGTGCCGCCTCCTGCGCGAGACCCTCGCGGCCTGATCGCGCAGGCGTTCACGGCACGCGGATTGCCGGGATCTGACGACGTGTCAGATACTGTCGCCGCGATGGATCTCCGTGAGACCCCCGAAGAACAGGCCTTCCGCGAGGAGGCACGGGCGTGGCTGGCGGCCAACGTCCCCGCCGAGCCGCTGCCGAGCTTCGACACCGCCGAGGGCTTCGCGCTCCACCGCACGTGGGAGGCCAAGCTGGCCGACGCGGGGTGGTCTGCGGTGAGCTGGCCGGTCGAGTACGGCGGTCGCGGTGCGGACTACCTCAAGTGGCTGATCTTCGAGGAGGAGTACTGGCGCAGCGGGGCTCCGGGGCGAGTCAGCCAGAACGGCATCTTCCTGCTCGCCCCGACGATCATGGAGGTCGGCACGGACGAGCAGAAGGCCCGGTTCCTCCCGCCGATGGCACGCGCCGAGGAGGTCTGGGCCCAGGCGTGGAGCGAGCCCGACGCGGGCAGCGACATGGCCAGCATCCGCAGCAAGGGCACGCTCAGCGACGACGGGACGGAGTGGATCCTCAACGGTCAGAAGATCTGGGCCAGCCGCGCGGTGTGGGCCGACTGGTGCTTCGGCATCTTCCGCACCGACCCCGAATCCAGCCGCCACAGGGGCCTGACGTTCATCCTGATCCCACTCGACACGCCCGGTGTCACCGTCCGCCCGATCGCCCAGCTCGACGGGGACACCGGCTTCGCGGAGATCTTCTTCGACGATGTGCACGTGCCGGTCGAGAACACCTTGGGCGGAGTCGGTCGGGGCTGGAACGTCGCGATGGCAACGGCGGGCTTCGAGCGCGGTGTCAGCCTGCGCAGCCCGGCGCGCTTCAACGTCGCGGTCGAGCGCCTGATCAAGCTGTGGGTGCGCATCGGCGACCCCGACGACGACACGATGCGCGACGCTGTCACCGACCTCTGGATGCAGGCCGAGGGCTACCGGCTGCACACCTACATGACGGTCACGAAGATGCTCGAGGGCGGCACCGTCGGCAGCGAGAGCAGCCTCAACAAGATCTTCTGGAGCGAGATGGACGTGCGCTCCCACGAGTTGGCCCTGCAGCTCCTCGGCCCCGAAGCCGAGCGGCTGGACGGTCCCTACGAGTCGTGGGTCGACGGGTTCCTGTTCAGCCTCAGTGGACCCATCTACGCCGGCACCAACGAGGTCCAGCGCAACATCATCGCCGACCGCGTCCTCAACCTCCCGAGAGCCTGACCGACATGCAGTTCAGCTTCACCCCTGATCAACACGAGTTCGCCGCCGGCCTGCGCGAGATGCTCGAGCGAGAGTTCACCGCCGCGCGTCTGCGCCACGTCTGGGACTCCGGCGACGGTCACGACCCCGCGCTGTGGGCGCGTCTGGCCGAGATGGGCGTGCTGTCGATGATGATGCCCGAATCCGACGGCGGACTCGGCGGCGACTTCGTCGACACGGTGCTGCTCGTCGAGGAGCTCGGCCGCGCCGCCGCGCCCGGTCCTGTCGTGGAGACGATGGTGGTCGGTGCCCTCGCACTGGGCGGCACCACGTGGGCGGCGGGTATCGTCGACGGTTCGACGCCCGTCACCGCCGCGCTGCTCGGCGAGCGGTACGTGCCGCACACCGCCGTCGCGTCGCTCGTGCTCGTGGCCCACGGGGGCACGGTCGACCTGCTCGATCACCCGCTGA
>JAOBWQ010000620.1 GCA_025463425.1 Ilumatobacteraceae bacterium
CCGGTGACGACCACGTCGGCCTCGGCGACGACGCGTTCGAAGATGTCGTCGGCGCATGGGATCGCTGCGTTCGCCGATCGGCCGCCCGGACCCTTCTTCGTGACGAGCGTGACGGTGGCGCCAGTGCGCGCCGCCAGTGTCTCGGCCGCACGGGCCATCACGGTGACAGCGTTGGGCTTGCCGTTGTCGAGCACGGCGATCCGCCGACCGGCGAGCGACGGCGGCGACGCAGCGAGCGAACCGTGGTCGGGTCGCGCCTCGCTGTCCGGGGCGTAGATGGTGATGGTCACGGCTTCAGCCGGTGACCGGGACGGTGGCGGATCGGGTCATGCCCCACGACGGTACGACGAAGGAGTGCTTCCCGGGACCACCGGAGACGACCACGCGCACGTTGTCGGGGTGGCCGGTCATCGGCAGGAGAGCGTCGTCGGCGACGATCTTCATCCACGTCGCCCAGGCCAGCTCCTGGAAGTGGCGGCGGAACAACCCGGCCGGCAGGCGGGCACGCTCGTACAGGTACGACGACACGTCCTCCCGGGTCAGCCCCGCTGCGGCGAGGCTTCGCGCGTGCTCCGGGCCGAGGACGACGAAGAACTCGGCCTGGCTGATCGGCGCGTTGTTCATCCCGAGGGTCGTCATCGACGATGCGATCTTGTCGAGGATCAGTGCCGGATCACCTGTCGCCTCGGCATCGTGCACGTTGTGCGGGCCCTCCCCGCAGTGCACGGTGACGGCGCTCGGCTCGAGCACGCCACGCGTCGAGGCGTAGCTGCCCCACGGGCTCTCGGCCAGGTTCTCCGCAGCGCAGAACGTGTACTTCGCCGGCTGGCCGTGCGTCGCCGCGTCGCCGGAGCCGGGAATGGCTCCGGCCACGTGCAGGAGGATCAACCGGACCGCCCGACCCACGGTCGCGTTGGCGCGGTTGCCGGGCCCGAACCCGCCCGTGCCGGCGTTGAAGCCGCACCGGTCGACGGCCTCGCCATGGACGATCACCATCGGCGCGACGGGGTGCGTCGTGGCGTTCACGCCACGGAGGTTGACCTCAGGGCGCGCGAGGGCGCGGATCGCGCTGAGCACGACCGGGAAGGTGTTCGGCGCACAGCCGGCGAGGACGGCGTTGATCGCGACGACCCGTCGCGTCACCACGCCGGCACGTGGTTGCAGGATCGCGATCACCTCGTCGGGCGGACCGGTTGCCTCGGCCAGCATCGCGTCGACGCGGTCGATCGTCGGCGCGACGAGCGGCAGTCCGTCACCCCAACCGCGCGACGCGAACAGGTCGAGCAGCGCCTCGGGCGACTCCTCGACGAGATCGAGCGTCGCCGCTGTGTACTCGGCGGTGCTCACCATCGCCTCCCCCTGACCCGGTTGCCAACGACTTCGTCGATCTACGCTTCGAACGACCCGTTCGACGGCCGAACACTAACCAGCACGAGGCGCCACGTGACGATCGAGATCACCATGCCCGGCTCTGTCGTGCTGGTCACCGGGGCGGGCGCGGGAATCGGCCGAGAGATCGCCACCTGGTTCGCACGCGCCGACGCCATTGTGGCCGTCAACGACATCGACCCGGTCCGCGCGGCCGACACGGCGGCCCGGATCTGCGCCGACGGTGGACACGCCGTCGCGTTCGCGGCCGATGTTCGCTCCGACGACGCGCTCGACGACATGTTCGCGCGCATCCTCACCGACCTCGGTCGGCTGGATGTCTCCGTCAACAACGTCGGGATGATGGCCGGCAGGAAGGCCCGGGCGTTTCTGGACACGCCGCTCGACGATGCCTGGGCCGTGATCGAGCAGAACCTGCACGCCACCTATCGCTGTTGCCGGGCCGAGGCAACAGTCTTCGCGCGTCAGGGTCAGGGTGGCGTGATCATCAACGTCGCATCCGGCGAAGCCACTCGCCCCGCGCTCGGATTGGCCAGCTACGGCGCGGCCAAGGCCGCGATCGTGCACCTCACGACCACGTTGGCGGTGGAGCTCGGCCCGCTGGGCATCCGCGTCAACGCGGTGGCGCCGGGCACCACCTACACCGCCGACGTGGCCGCAGTGATCGGGCAGGAGCAGTTCGACGCGATCTCACGGTCGACGCCGTTGCAGCGGGTGTGCGAGCCCGACGAACTCGGGCGACTGTGCGTCGTGCTGGCCAGCGATCTGGCCCGGTGCATCACCGGTCAGTTGATCCTGGCTGATGCAGGCGCCCACCTCGGGCGCCTGCCCCTTCGCCTCCCCGAGCGGGAAGACTGACGCCGGCCGGAACCGACGCGTCAGGCCCGCGACTCAGAAGCGGCGGTCGTTGGTCTTCTTCTTCGGCGGCGCCTTGAACGGCGCCTCGATGAGCGCCTCGAAGTGCGCGTCGTCGGGCTGCTTGGGATCGTTGAGCTTCTGCAGGTAGGTCTTCAGCGCGGCGCGGGCCGGCGCGACGTGCTCGCCTTTGGTGCCGACCGACCGGGCGAGGGCATCCTTGGCCTTCGCGACGCGGTCCTTGCGCGTGGTCTTCTCGGCTTCGGAGATCACACGGTTGGACTTCTCCGGCTTCGGCGCGTTGCGGCGCGCCTCCATTTCCTGGAGCGGTGTGAGCTTGGCGGGGATGGCCATGGAACGGAATCCTTCGTTTCGGGGACACTGGAGGCTACACGACCCGCCCCCGGCTACGGTTTGCGCATGGGCCAGCCGATGCCGCCACC
>JAOBWQ010000207.1 GCA_025463425.1 Ilumatobacteraceae bacterium
CGCAGGATCATGCCGTCGTCCAGGACGTGGCCGCGCTCGCTGAGGTTGATCACGTACCGTGACCGCCCGACCTTGATGTCGTGCACGTGGTTCGGGTAGATCCGCTCCAGCGCCTCGACGACATCGGGGCCGGACACCATCATCTTGCCGAGCGTGCTGACGTCGCCGATCGACACGCCTTCGCGCACGGCCCAGTACTCGGCCACGGGATCGCCGTACGTCCACGGCCGGAACCAGCCGCCGAACTTGTCGAGCTGCGCGCCGAGTGCGACGTGCTCCTCGTGCAGTGGCGTCCGTCGGAAGGTGTCGATGTGGTAGCCGGCCGCGGCTTCGCCCATCGTCAACTGTCGCGCCGCCGGGCGGCCGGTGAACGGCAGCGGCCGTTCGCCCTTGCGGGCACCGACCCATGCCTGCAGGTGTGGGCCGCAGACGCTGCCCTGGCACGTACCGGTACCGCAGAGGCTGGCTCGTTTGACGAGCTCGAGCTCTTGGAAGCCCTTGTCCCACACGCCTTCGAGGTCTTCGACCGTCACCTTCGAGCACGGGCACACCACACCAGCCGTGGGCGCCGGAGGCAGTTCGTGTGCGGCCGCGGCAGTGCCGACGATGGTGATCGGCACGTTCGGTGCCATGCGCGCCAGGAGGTCGCGCGGCGCGCTGCCGGCGTCGACGATCACCGTGTCGCACGCGTGGCGGGTGCCGTCCTGCAACACGACGGCGCTGACCTTGCCGTCGCCTTCGAAGCGCAACACGTCGGCGCCGACCGTCACGGTGGTGCCGAGATCGATGCCCGCCGCGACAACCGCCGCGGCGGCGCGCGCGGTGAAGATGCCGCGCAGCATGTTGCCCGGGGCTACCGGGTGCAGCTCGGCCTGCCCGGTGGCGAGCACGAGGTGGTGGGCGTGTACGTGATCGATGCCCGTGGCGGTGCGCACGATCAGGCTCGGCCCAGCAAACGTGCCGACGACCTCGTTGCCCTCGCCGGCGTCGAACACCGTCACGTCGTGGCCGGCCGCGCGCTGCTCGGCCGCAGCCGCGGTGCCGCTGGACCCGCCACCCACGACGACGACGTCGAGCGCGTGGCGGCGCACCTCGATAGCGGTCGTCGTGTCCGGGCCGAGCATCGTCGGGTTGGCGCCGTCCGGGTGGCGGCCGACGATCGTGCCGGGGCGAGCTGGGGTCTGACAGGTGCGGATCCAGCTCGTCCCGTCGACCGTCGCGATGCAGTTGCCGCAGTCGCCGGCAAGGCACAGCGTGCCACCGCGGGCGGGGTGCTGCCCGTTGCGGATCGCCGCGAGCGCGACGGTGTCGCCGTCGGCGAACTCGATCGGTTGGCCGTCGTAGACCAGTCGGCTCATGCGCGCATCCGGGAACCCGATGGATCGAGGATCGGCTCCATCTGCAGTCGGGCGGGGCGACGCCGGCCGATGATCTCGATCTCGAAGTCGCCTGCATCGGCGGTGGCGAGCTCGGTGGGGATGTAGCCCATCGCGATCGACGCCTTGCTGTAGTGCGCGTAGCCGCCCGAGGTGATCCAGCCGACCACCTTGCCGTCGTGCCACACCGGTTCGTCGCCGATCACGTCGGCGGGTGCCTCGGGATCGGGCTCGACGACGAACGTCACGAGCCGTCGCGCCGGGCCGGTCTTCAGTTCGGCCTCGTGCGCGCTGCGACCGATGAAGTCGTGGTCGAGCTTGATGTAGCTGAGGATGCCGGATTCGAGCGGCGTGTAGATCGGCCGGTACTCGCGGTACCACGTGCCGAAGCTCTTCTCGAGCCGCATCGTGATCAGCGCGCGGAACCCGAACAGGCGCATGTCGTACGGCTTGCCGGCTTCCCAGATCAGGTCGAACAGGTAGCGCTGGTTCTCCGGCGTCATCCAGATCTCGTAGCCGAGATCCCCCGAGTACGTCATGCGCGAGAGCCACACCTCGGCGAAGCCGATGTTCACCCGCCGGAACGACATGAAGGAGAAGTCCTCGGTTGCGAGCGAGGTGTCGGTGAGGCCCTGCAGGACGTCTCGCGACTTCGGGCCGGCCACCGTGAGGCCGACCATCGAGAGGGCGAGGTTGTCGAAGGTCACCGAGCCGTCGCTCGGCAGGTGGTCGATGAACCAGCGGCAGTGATGGGTCTCGGCGGCCTGCGAGCCGAACAGGAAGAACTCGTTCTCGCCGATGCGCGACACGCTGAACTCGCCGACGATCTTGCCCTGCGGGTTCAACATCGCGGTCAGCAACGTGCGGCCGATCTTGGGCAGCTTGTTGGTGAACAGCGTCAGCAACCACTCCGCCGCGCCGTCGCCCGTGACCTTGTACTTGGCGAAGTTCGAGGCCTCCGAGAAGCCGACCCGCTCGCGCACGGCGCGCGATTCCTCGCCCACGATGTCGAACGCGTTGGACCGGTAGAACGTGACGTCCTCGACCGGATCCTTGCCCTGCTCCTGGAACCACAGCGGGTGCTCGAGGCCGAAGCCAGCGCCCCACACCGCGTTGTGCGCGGTGAGCCGGTCATAGATCGGCGTCGTGTGCAACGGCCGTGCGGCCGGGAGCTCCTCGTTCGGGAACGTGATCCGGAACCGGCGGCTGTAGTTCTCGCGCACCTTGGCGTTGGTGTACGCCAACGTCGCGTAGTCGCCGTAGC
>JAOBWQ010000630.1 GCA_025463425.1 Ilumatobacteraceae bacterium
CGGTGGCGATGGCGGTGCAGGCGCTGCAGAGCAAGCAGGTGCAGCGGATCATCCTCACCCGGCCGGCGGTCGAGGCCGGCGAGCGTCTCGGGTTCCTGCCCGGCGATCTGATGGCGAAGATCGATCCGTACCTGCGCCCGCTGTACGACGCGCTGTACGACATGGTCGAGACCGAGGGTGCGCAGAAGCTGATCGAGCGCCAGGCGATCGAGGTCGCCCCGCTGGCCTTCATGCGCGGCCGCACCCTGAACAACAGCTTCATCATCCTCGACGAGGCCCAGAACACCACGCCGGAGCAGATGAAGATGTTCCTGACCCGCATCGGGTTCGGGTCGAAGGTCGTCGTCACCGGCGACACCACCCAGGTCGACGTGCCCGACGGACGCAGCGGGCTGGCCGGTCTGGAGCGCATCCTGACCGGTGTCGAAGGCCTCGGGTTCGTCCACCTCGGCGCCGGCGACGTCGTGCGTCACAAGATCGTCGCCGACATCGTCGCCGCGTACGAGAAGGCGCCGCCGATCCCGTCCACCAACAACGGTGGCCGACGTGGGTGACACCTCCCGGCCCCGAATAGGCGGCCCGTCCAAGATCGGGGGCGACGTCGATCCCGAGGTGTTCGTCTCCGACGAGCAGGTCGATGTCGCGGTCGACCTCGCCCGCTGGCAGCTCCTCGCCGAGGGCGTGCTCTCCGCCGAGGGCATCCGCGGCGGCACCGAGCTCTCGATCATCTTCATCGCCGAGAACGACATCGCCGAACTGAACGAGTCGTTCCTCGGCGTCGTCGGCCCCACCGACGTCCTGTCGTTCCCGATCGACGCCTCGGAGCTGGAGACGGCGCCGCAGAACGGCGGCGCGACCCGTGGCCCCGACCGGGCTCCGCAGGATCCCTCCGACCTTCCGTTACTCTTGGGCGATGTCGTCATCTGCCCGAAGATCGCCGAGCAGCAGGCGCCCACGCATGCCGGCAACCTCGACGACGAGCTGGCGCTGCTGGTCGTGCACGGCATCCTGCACGTGCTCGGTCACGACCACGCCGAACCGGACGAAACGATCGTGATGCGTCGTCGTGAGCTGGAGCTGCTCGAGCAGCTGCACTGGCATGGTCCGGCCCCCGACGGCTTTCGACAGGAACCTCCGACACCGTGATCGCGATGGAGTTCTCCCAGACCGACGTGATCATGGTCGCCACCATCTTCTGCCTGCTCGTGGTCCTGGCGTTCTGTTCGACGGCCGAGATGGGCCTGTCGCGGATGACCAAGCCGAAGGCCGACTCGCTGCTCGACCAGGGCCACAAGTCGGCCAAGGTGCTGGCCAAGCTGGTCAGCGACCCGGAGCGGTGGATCAACCCGCTCCTGCTGACGGTGTTCATCTGTCAGATCGTGCAGTCGACGCTGACCGCCGTCGTGTTCGACGACCTGTTCGGCACGTGGGGCGTCGTCGCCGGCGTCGTCATCAACGTGCTCGTGTTCTTCGTCTTCGCCGAAGCCGTGCCCAAAACGTATGCGGTGATCTTCCCGCAACGCGCGGCGCTGTTGACCGCTCGTCCGGCGGCCGCGCTGGTGGCGTTCCCGCCACTCAAGTGGATCTCGCACGGCCTGATCTGGCTCACCAACGTGATCGTCCGCGGCAAGGGTCTGGAGAAGGGCCCATACGTGTCCGAGCGCGAACTGCTCGGCATCGTCGAGGCCGCCGCTCACGACGGTGAGATCGAGCACGAGGAGAGCCGCCTGATCAAGTCGGTCGTCGAGTTCGGCGACACCGTGGCCCGCGAGATCATGGTCCCTCGCCCCGACATGGTCTGGGTCGCCCGCGACGCGACGATCACCGAAGCCCTCGACATCGCCATCGAGAAGGGCGTCAGCCGCCTCCCGGTGCTCAGCGAAGAGGACGACGACCTCGTCGGACTCGCCTACACGAAGGACCTGATGCGACTCGAGCGCGACGGCAAGGGCTCGAGCCTGGTGATCGATTCGGTCCGGCCGGTCCACGTCGTGCCGGAGAACAAGCCCGTCGCGCGCCTGATGCGCGAGATGCAATCGCAGAAGTACCACCTCGTCTTCGTGGCCGACGAGTACGGCGCCATCTCCGGCCTGGTCACCCTGGAGGACTGCCTCGAGGAACTGGTCGGCGACATCGTCGACGAGCACGACACCGAGGAGACCGAGGTCGAGCGGCAGACCAACGGCGACTACCTGGTCGACGGTGGCATGGCCATCGAGGACGTCAACGAGCTGCTCGACATCCGGATGCCCGACGACGACTTCGAGACCATCGGCGGCTTCCTGTTCAGCACGCTCGAGCACGTGCCCGAGGTCGGCGAGAGCGTCGACTTCGACGGCTGGCGGTTCCGTGCACATGAGGTCGAGGGCCGCCGCGTCCGCCGCCTCCGCGTCAGCGTCCTCCACCCCGAGAAGGCCGTCACCGTCGAAGCCGACCACGACAGCTGACGCTCCCGATTCGCCGCCGCGAACGAAGGGTCAACCGATGCAATGGAACGGGGGCGATGCTCGCTCGGACCTCGGCTGCGGAGGCCAATTCCATTCTGGGAGGGTTTTCGCCGGAGCTTGCGGCGGATTTCCACCCAGTACGCCGGGAGAGGTGCTCTCGTTTCGTGAGACGTCACGTTGTCCGGCTCGACGGTCCGGAAACCCTGACGGCTGGCGAAAATGGAACCGCTGCCGGGGTCGCTCGTCAGCTGGCGAGAGGCCGGTCTGTGAGCCCCAAGCTGGCCACCGCAGGCGCACCACCCCGCAGCATCGCCCCCATTCGTTGCGGGGTTGCATT
>JAOBWQ010000639.1 GCA_025463425.1 Ilumatobacteraceae bacterium
TCGAGGTCCTCGGCGAGGAGCTCGGCGTGTGCGGGTCGCATCCCGCCGTTGCCGCCGACGTAGAGGTTCCACCCCCGCTCGGTGGCGATCACGCCGACGTCCTTGCTCTGTGCCTCGGCACACTCTCTGGCGCAGCCGGAGACGGCCATCTTGATCTTGTGCGGCGAGCGCAGACCCCTGTAGCGCAGCTCGAGCTCGATGGCCATCGAGGTCGAGTCCTGCACGCCGTACCGACACCACTGGGTGCCGACGCACGACTTCACCGTGCGCAGCGCCTTCCCGTAGGCGTGTCCGGACTCCAGGCCGGCCTCGATCAAGCGGGCCCACACGTGCGGGAGCTGATCGACGCGAGCACCGAGCAGATCGATCCGCTGTCCGCCGGTGATCTTGGTGTGCAGCCCGAACTCACGGGCGACCTCGCCGATCGCGATCAGCTGCTCGGCCGTGATCTCGCCGCCGGGCACGCGCGGGATCACGGAGTAGGTGCCGTCGCGTTGGAGGTTGGCGAGGAAGTGGTCGTTGGAGTCCTGCAGGCTGGCCAGCTCACCGTCGAGGATGTACGTCGACGACAGCGACGCGAAGATCGATGCGACGGCCGGCTTGCAGATCTCGCAGCCGCGGCCCGAGCCGTGCAAGGCCACCAGCTCGGCGAAGCTGCGGATGCCCGACATCCGGACCAGCTCGAACAGCTGCGGACGGGTCATGTCGAAGTGCGCGCAGAGCCGCTTGACGACGATGCGCCCGGCGCGGGCGAGCTCGGCGTCGATCAGCTCCTGGACCACGGGAACGCACGAGCCGCACCCGGTGCCGGCCTTCGTGCACTTCTTGACTCCCGGCACGTCCTCGAACCCCTCCCGGACCGCAGCCCGGATGGTGCCGCACGCGACGTTGTGGCACGAGCACACCCCGGCGCTGTCAGCCATGTCGAGTGCGCTCGTGGCCCCGCTCGAAGTCGGGCGAAGGATGTCCATCACGTCACCTGCGGGTGCGCCGTCGCGCAGGCGCTGCACCAGCGCAGCGAACGGTGCCGTGTCGCCGACGAGGACCGCGCCGACCACCTCACCGGCTGGCCCGAGGACGACCCTCTGCCAGAGACCGGATGTCGGATCGGCGACCACGACCTCCTGGCCGGCAGCGTGCGGATCACCGACCGCCGCGACGTGCGCGCCGAGCAGCTTCAGCGTGGTCGACAGATCCGCGCCGACGAACCCGGACTCGCCGCCGGCGAGACGATCCGCCACCACGTCGGCCATCGCGTATCCGGGTGCAACCAACCCGTAGACCCGTCCACGGTGGCAGGCGACCTCTCCGATCGCCCACACGCCGGGGGCCGAGGTCGCGCAGCGGTCGTCGACGACGACACCGCCGCGATCGCCGATGTCGAGCCCTGCTTCTCGCGCCAGCTGATCTCGTGGACGGATGCCCGCAGCGAACACGACCAGCTCGGTGTCGAGCTCGGTCCCGTCGGCAAAGCTCAGGCCGCGCACCCTTCCGTCCGGCGTCGCGCGGACCGCGCTGGCCGCGGCACACGTACGCACGTGCAGACCGAGGCTCTCGACGTGCCGGCGAAGTGTCGCCGCGCCACCCTCGTCGAGCTGAACGGCCATCAAGCGTGGAGCGAACTCCACGATCGTGGTGTCCAGGCCCAGCAGCCGCAGCGCATTCGCGGCCTCGAGGCCGAGCAAGCCTCCGCCGACCACCACGCCGGTGGTGCAGCCGCTGGCCCAGTCACGGATCGCAGTGAGATCGTCGAGGGTGCGGTAGACGAACGATCCGGCCGCATCGGTTCCGGGGATCGGCGGCACGAACGGCGCAGACCCCGTCGCCAGGATGCAGTCGTCGAACGCGATGGTCCGGCCGCTCGCGGTGCGCGCGACTCCTCCCGAGGTGTCCAGCGACACGACGGCATCGCCGAGCAGCAGCTCGATCCCAGGCGTCACGTAGATGTCGGCGTCACCGAGCTGGAGGTCGGCCTCGTCGACACCGTCGAAGACCGACGAGAGGTGCACCCGGTCATAGGCCCGGCGTCGTTCCTCGCCGACCACCAGCACTGATCGTGTCGGGACGATCCCACGCTCGACGGCTGCCTCGACGAAGCGGTGGCCCACCATCCCGTTGCCGATGACGAGGATGTCGACGGTGATGTTGGCGGTGATGTCGGTGCGGCGGATGTCCTCAGACATCGCGCAGGGTCCTGGCCGAGGGCCGCACGTAGACGGCCCAGGTGACCATCATGCACACGAGGTAGAAGCCGATGAACGCGACGTACGCCGAGTTGCCGGTCTTCGAGGTCATGAACGCATGGCGCAGGAGCAGGTTCACGCCGACTCCGCCGAATGCTCCGATCGAGCCGGCGATGCCGATCAGTGCCCGCGACTTGCGGCGGGCGATGCGGTCCGACGCCACCAAGTCGGCTCCGGCCGCGATCGCCAGCTGTGCCTTGGACCGGAACACCGCCGGGATCATCTTGTAGGCGGATCCGTTGCCCAGGCCGGTGAGGACGAACAGGAAGACGAAGCCGACGAGGAACAGCGGCAACGAGTGGTGCACCGAGGCGAACAGCACGACGCCCGCACCGGCGGCGAGTGCCACGAAGATCCCCAGCGTCACCCTGGCCCCGCCCAGGCGGTCGGCCAGGCGGCCACCGACGGGCCGCATCAGTGAGCCGAGCAGCGGTCCGAGGAAGGTCAGGTAGGCCGCCTTCAGTGGCGTGTCGAACTGGCTCTTGAACTGGACCTGCAGCACCTGTCCGAAGGCGAAGCTGAACCCGATGAACGACCCGAACGTGCCGCTGTAGAGGAACGACATCACCCACGCGTGGGGTTCGCGGAGGACCTCGCGCATCGCCCGCTTCTCGTTGGTGGCGTGGGTGAGGTTGTCCATCTTCCACATCGCGGCAAGGCCGGCAACGACGATCAGCGGGAGGTACACGGCGAGGATCACGCGCGGGTGGTCCTTGCCCGCGGTGGCCAGCACGGCCAGGCCGACGAGCTGCACGACGGCAACGCCGAGGTTGCCGCCGCCGGCGTTCAGCCCGAGCGCCCATCCCTTCAGGCGCTGCGGGTAGAAGCTGTCGATGTTCGCCATCGACGACGAGAAGTTGCCGCCGCCGATGCCGGCAAGCGCTGCGACCGCCAGCAGCGTGGCGAACGAGACGCCCGGCTTCAGCACGATCGCGGTCGCCACCAGCGGGATCAGCAGCAGCGCCGCACTGACCGCCGTCCAGTTGCGCCCGCCGAACTTGGCCACGGCGAACGTGTACGGGATTCGCATCGCCGAGCCGACCGCGGTCGGGATCGTCGTCAGCAGGAACTTCTGCCCTGCGTCGAAGCCGAACTTCGGTCCGAGGAACAGCACGAAGGCCGACCACATGCTCCAGATCGAGAACCCGATGTGCTCGGAGAAGATCGAGAACCAGAGGTTCCGGCGGGCGACCCGTTCACCGGTCGCGACCCAGAACGCTGGATCCTCCGGATCGAAGTCATCGATCCAGTGGTTCCTGGGGCTCGATCGGACTGCAGAAGCAGCTGCATCCGTCGTGACGCGCAGTGCGGTCACGACGGATGCAGCGGGTACGGGGGCGGATGTGAGGTCCATGGGGACCTCCAACGCCAGATCGCTCGGACTCGTCATCGGATACCTCGGGTTCGGTCGGTTGACCGCAAGGTACGGCCGACCGATGTCCCCGGAGTTGCCTCCGCGAGTCCATATCGGGTCATTCAGCTCACGCCGTCAGACCCCGCTTGTGAGAAGTCCGACAGCGTCAGCGGACACCTCACCAGTAGTGGTGCCGACCGCCGACTTCGTGGCCGCTGCGGCCGAGCACGAGCAGCACGAGGCCGATCAGGGCGACCACGATTCCGGCAGTCCAGAGGATGCCGAGCCCGGTGATGAGTGCGAGCAACATGAGTATCAATCCTGTGATGATCATGCTCTG
>JAOBWQ010000642.1 GCA_025463425.1 Ilumatobacteraceae bacterium
CGCCCCGACGCGCGCTGCGAGGCGCGACGACTGGATCTCCATCAGCGACACCAACCCGTGGGCCTCCGCCGCGTCCGGGGCGAGCGCGGCCAGCAACCGACCGAGGCGCACGGCCTCACCGCAGAGATCGGCGCGGAGCCAGTCCTGACCTGCCGTTGCGGAGTAGCCCTCGTTGAAGATCACGTAGATCACCTCGAGGACCGAGGCGAACCTGGTCGTCAGCTCGGCACCCGTCGGCACCTCGAACCTCACACCGGCATCGGCGACCGTCTTCTTCGCCCGCACGATCCGCTGCGCGATCGTCGGTTCGGCCTGGAGGTAGGCGCGCGCGATCTCGGACGTGGTCAGTCCACCGATGACCCGCAACGTCAACGCCGCCCTCGCTGACACCGACAGGACAGGATGGCAGGCGACGAACATCAGCCGCAGACGGTCGTCGTCCATCGGCCCGACGACCGTCGGCGAGTCGTCGTGCGTGTCGAGTGCCGAGACGTCGACGCCGACCAGCGCGTACTTTGCCGCGAGCGCCTTGTCGCGGCGGAAGCGGTCGATCGCCTTGCGCTTGGCGACCGTCATCAACCATGCCCCCGGGTTGCGCGGGGTGCCCTCGACGGGCCATTGCCGCAACGCGTCGACGAGCGCATCCTGGGCAAGCTCTTCGGCCAGGCCGAGATCACCCACCGTCCGAGTCAGCCCGCCGACCAGGCGGGCGGACTCGATGCGGAAGACTGCTTCGACGGCGGCACGCGGGTCGGCTGCGCTCACCGGCTCGATTCAAGCACACACTCGACGGGACACCATCCGAGATCGAGCGCCCTTGGCCCCTCACTCACGCGAATGCCTTGACATGCATTGCCCCTCGTGGACGGTCTCGGAGATGTCGTCGACACGCAACCTGCTGATGGCAGCGGCCGGATGCGTGCTGGTGTTCGCGGCGTTGGTGTCGCGGGAGATCGTCGGCCGGCGCGCCGCGATCGCCATCGACGACATCGGCCAGGAGCTCGCCGCCTTCGTGGCGGTGATCGCCTGTTGGCGCGCCCGGCGACGCACCAGTGGGCGCACCCGCCGCGGCTGGGTGGTCCTCGGTGCAGGACTCGGAATCTGGTGCGTCGGCCAGGCCATCTGGATCACGATCGAAGTCGTGCGCGGCCAGATCGTGCCGTCACCCTCGGTTGCCGACCTCGCGTTCCTCACCGCTGTACCCGTGGTGGCCGCCGGCTTGGTGCTGATCTGCTTTCCGTCGAGCCGGGCGCTCGACATCCTCCGCACTGTGCTCGACGCGCTCCTCATCGTCATCTCGCTCCTGCTGATCGCCTACGTCGTCGCGCTGCAGAGGATGATCACCGAGAGCCCGGTGGGCGGGTGGAGTGTGATCGTCAGCCTGATCTATCCGGTCGGAGACGCGATGCTCGTCACCGTCGTCCTCGTCGCGATCAGCCAGGCCTCGTGGCGCGCCCGGCCACACCTCTTGGTGCTGCTCGCCGGCTTTGCCTGCATGACCTTCAGCGACTCGCGGTACGCGATGTCGACGGTCACCGGCACCTACCGCACGGGGAGCATCCTCGACTCAGGGTGGACCGCTTCATTCCTGTTGATCGCCGTTGCCGCGATCGGGTTCGTGGACCCGTTGGATCGCAAGGCCGACGACTTCGAGACTGCCATCCAGGCGGCAGCGCCGTACGTCGTCCTCCTCGTCGCGCTCGGTGTCGTGGCCCAGCACTTCGCCGTCGGCGGCCGGACAGACGTGTTCATCCGTTGGACCGCACTGCTGACCTGTGCGCTGACCGCCATCGGGTTGATCGTGCACCGCCACCGTTGGCGGCGAGCCGAGATGCGACAGGCGCATCAGATGACCCACGATCAGCTGACCAACCTCGCGAACATGACGGCCGTGACCGCGCGGCTGGACGACCTGCTCGCCGACGGCGCCGCTCCGGGAGTGCTGTACTTCGAGATCGATCGACTTGCGGACGTCAACACCAGCCTCGGGCGAGCTGCCGGCGACGGCTTGCTGTGCGCGGTCGCAGACCGTCTGCAGGGTTGCCTTCCCGAATCCTGCGTCGCGGGCCGCGTCGCCAGCGACGAGTTCGTTGTCATCGATGCGGCGAATCCCGATGCCGATCGGCTGAACGCGCTCGCCGCGCGGATCGACGATGCCCTCGCGGCTCCCTTGTCGTTGCAAGGGCATCAGTTCACGATGACTGCCAGCATCGGGTTGTCGTCGTGTCGCGCCGGCCATCAGCGCGGCGACGAGTTGCTCCGCGAATCTCAAGACGCGATGCGACGCGCGAAGCGGAACGGGCCCGGCCGCGTCGAGATCTTCGATCCGACTGCCGATCGCCCGTGGACCCTCGCCGACCTCACGATGGAAGGCGACCTCCGCAAGGCGCTGTGTGCGGGTGACGGCCTCGTCCCGCACTTCCAACCGATCGTTCGCCTGTCAGACCTGTCCGTCGTCGGGCACGAGGCATTGATTCGGTGGAATCGATCGGGCAACGGTCTGCTGATGCCCGGTTCGTTCTTGCCGGTCGCCGAGCAGACCGGGCTGATCGTGCCGTTGGGCTGGTGGATGCTGAACACGTGTGGACAGACGATGGCGGCGTCAGGCGACCTGGACAAGTCGATCGCGGTCAACGTCGCGGGCACGCAGCTCGGTCGCGGCGAGCTCGTTCCAGCGTTGGAGCGCGTCGTCTCCCGCTACGGCATCGAGCCCCGACAGATCCACATCGAGGTCACGGAGTCCCAGTTGGTGACCCCGACCCCGGTGGTTCGTGCAGAGCTCGACGCTGTCGCGCAGATGGGTGTGGTGATCGCACTCGACGACTTCGGCACCGGCTACTCGTCACTCACACTGCTGCGCGACCTCCCGGTCGGGATCGTGAAGATCGATCGAACGTTCGTGAGCCCGCTGCTCGAGGAGGGGAGTGCCCGCGCGATCGTCGCCAGTGTGATCCGACTCTGTGACGACCTCGGCATCGAGGTCGTGGCCGAAGGGGTGGAGCTCCAGGCGCAGGCCGATCTCCTGGGTGAGTTGGGCTGCTCGCATGCCCAGGGCTTTCTGTTCGGTGTGCCGGGGCCGAGCATGCAGCAGGTCGTCGTCGCGGCCGTCCCCACGGTCCATCGGGGGGACGGCCGCCGTTGACGGCTCAGGTGGGCCCGAACACCGGGCGGACGCGGACCTCGCCCTCGCCGAGGACGCCGACGAAGCGCTTCGACCACTCGATGGCCTCCTCGAGGTCGCGGCACTCGAGCAGCGCCCAGCCCCCGATCAGCTCCTTGGCCTCGGTGAACGGTCCGTCGATGACGGTGTACTTGCCGTCGCTGAGGGTGATCCGTGCGCCCATCGAGGTCGGGGCGATGCCACCGGTGGCGACGATCACGCCCGCCGTCGTGGCCTCTTCCATGAACCTGCCCATCGCCTCCATCAACTCCGGCGTCGGGGCGGGCGTCGGGGCTGATTCGTCACCGAGGGTGTAGCCGAGGAATCGCATGATGTGCTCCATTCTGTGTGTCGAGGCGACGATCGCCCCGTTCGATCACTGCGTCGAACAGATCCAGGCCGGATCGACATCCACCGCGAGAAAGTTTTGCAGAGCGTGGCACTCGGCCGATCCTCGACAATGCCCGGGTCCCGCACCCCAGCCCGCGTACCATCGTCCTTCATGGCGGCTGCTGCGCTCGACGGTGTCCCGGCAGAGCTGGACGACTTCGCTCGCGCGCGCAACGCCGTGCGCGCGGTCAAGCTCGAACTTCCGGTCCTGTCCAGTCGAGTCGAGGGACGCGAGGGAATGGCGCGGATCGAGGCGATCCAGGATCTGATCCGCGCCGCCGTGGTGGTCAGCCCCGACACCGTGCTGCCCAAGGCCGCGGCGGAGTTCTTCTATCCCCACGACGGATGGGAGCGCGCGTACGCGGCGCGCCGGCTCGAGGCCTCCAAGCTGTACGGCCTGGAGACCGTCAGCGACTGGGACCGCGCGATCGATGACGCTCCCAGCCGGCACGAGCGTTTCCTGATCGAGGTCGCGCGGTTGGTCGATTCGTTCTCCGCGCTGCGCCCGACCGTGACCATCGTCGACATCGACTCCGCAGCTCCTTCGGCCGTCGCCGGGCCGCCCGCCCGGACACGCAAGGTCACCGCCCGTGTGGCGACGGCGGCGGTCGCGGCGGTGGCGCTGACCGGAGCGTTGGTGGCTACGCAACCCTCGCCCACGGCACCCTCGGCCGGCGTGCGGATCACCGAGCCAGCGGTCACGTCCGCCGTGGCCCCGACCGACACGACGATCAAGCAGGCCTCACTGGCTCCCATTCCGGGAGCCACGCCGGCGACGAGCACGACGTCGGGCGCTGCTTCGCCCAGCAGCACCGTGATGAGCGAGCCTCCGCCGCCCGTCGTCGTCGGTCCGAACGGCACCTCGGTCGCCCTTGGCGAGGCCGCGTGGCACGACTACCTCGCGATCGGGCTCTCGGCGACGCCGACGGTGCTGACGTCGACGACTGCCGCGACGACGATCGACCTGTCAGACGGCAGCGCGCTGGTCGGCGCGTCGGCCGGCGGTCCGTTCTTCTGGATCCCCTCGACGGGCGACGCCTTCCAGAAGTGGCTGTACACGGGAGGCGCCGGAGGCTCGCTCGGTCTGCCGACGTCGAACCCGTTCGTGATCGGCGCCGACCACCACGAGTCGTGGTACGAGCCCGGTACGTACGTCGAGTTCGAGCACGGCTCGCTCTACGCGCCGACCACCTTCGCTGCGTCGGACGTGCAGGTGCTGTTGGTCAGCAACCCACTCAGCCCGCTGGACGGCATCGACGACGTGCACGGCCACATCCTCCGCCAGGTCGGCGGTCAGGCGTGGATGATCGACACGAACGACGTGGCCCACTTCGTGCCGGACGCGGCGACGCTCACATGTTTGAACGGTGCGCAGATGACCGTGCCGCACGACATCCCGGGGTACACGATCGCCGCGTTCACGCGTGGCGACGACGCGACCTGCGTGCTCGTCGCCGATTGACCCGGCCGAGCCGAACTGACCCGGCCGAGCTGAACTGAGCTTGCCGGGCTGACCTGGCCGGCTCGACTCAGGACGTGCGCAGCGTGCCCGACTCGGTGATCGGGCCGGGGTTCTTCTTCGCACCCGGGCTGTACGTCACCGGCATGTGCTTGACGCCGCCGATGAAGTTGGAGCGGAGCATGTCGACCGGGCCGGCCAGCTGCATGTCGGGGATCCGCTCGAGGATCTCCTGGAAGATCAGCTTGAGCTCCATCCGGGCCAGGTTCGCCCCGAGGCAGTAGTGCGCCCCACCGCCGCCGAAGGCGATGTGCTTGTTCGGCCAGCGATCGATGTCGAACCTGAATGGGTCGTCGAAGACGGCTTCGTCGCGGTTGGCCGAGGTGTGCCACATCACGACCTTGTCCCCGGCGGCGATCGCCTGACCGTGGATCTCGGTGTCCTCGGCTGCCGTGCGGCGGAAGTGGTACACGGGAGTCGCCCAGCGGAGGATCTCCTCGATCGCCCGGTCGAGCTTGCCGTCGGGATCCTCGACGAGCGCCTTGTACTGATCAGGGTTCTGCATCAGGGCCCACATGCCCCACGAAGTGGTGTTGCGGGTGGTCTCGTTGCCGGCGACCGTCAGCAGGAGCATGAACATGTCGAACTCGAGCTCCGACAGGGTGTCGCCGTCGATCTCGGCGTTGATCAGCCTGGTGACGATGTCGTCGCGAGGGTCGGCGCGACGCTGCTGGGCCAGCGAGTTGACGTACATGTACAGCTCTCCGGACGCTGCGGCACCGTCGTTGGAGTCGCCGGCGTACTCCGGGTCGTCGAGGCCGATCATCCGGTTCGACCAGTCGAACAGCATCTTGCGCTCTTCTTGGGGCACGCCCATGATCTCGGCGATGGCTTGCAGGGGGAGCTCGGCGGCGAGGTCGGTGACGAAGTCGCACGATCCGGTCTCGATGATGTTGTCGACGATGAGGATCGCCCGGTGCGTGAGGTACTGCTCGAGCAGACCGATCATCCGCGGGGTGAAGCCCTTCTGGACGAGGGTGCGGTAGCGGGTGTGCTTGGGCGGATCGGTGTAGAGCATCATCAGGCCGCGTGGGTCGAGGCCGCTGCCGCCCTGCTCGTACTCGTTCGGGTCGGGGATGCTGATCCCACCGATCTCCGACGAGAACATCGTCGCGTTGCGGTTGACGGTCACCAGATCGGCGTGCTGGACGACGTTCCAGAAGCCCTTCCCCGCCGGGTTGTCGTGCCAGTAGACCGGCGCCTCGGCGCGGAGACGCTTGAACATCTCGTGGTGTTCGAGGCGCTGGAAGCGATCCAGGTCGAGCAGGTTGATGTCGTCGAGACTCATGTCATTCCCCCGTGAAGTCTGAGTGCTGCGGACGTTAGGCGAACTCGGCGCAGCGACACGAGCGCTGCCGCGGATCAGCTCGCGCCACCGCTACCGTTGCGGGCATGCGGCGGGTGTGGTTGATCAGAGCGGGCGAGCAGGCCGAGGTCATCGACCCCATGCGCAAAGCGGGGTTGATCGGTCTCCGCCTGGAGACGCTGACCGATGTCCGCCAGCTGTCGCCGGAGGAGATCGAGAAGCTGATCACCGTCGAAGGCCACCCCGGGCAGGTCGCCGCACTGCGCGCGATCGCGCAGTGGTTCGCGAACGACATCAAGCTCGGCGATCTCGTCGTGTCGCCGAACCCGGCCCGGCACGAGGTGTGGCTCGGCCTGGTGACCGGTGGCTACGAGTACTCGACCGAGGCACAGATCGCGCACTACGACCACACCCGCACCGTCGATTGGCTGGGTTGGCTGGACCGCGACGCGGTCTGGATGCGCGACCAGCTCAAGTCGATCGAGCGGCCGGTGCGGATGGTCGAGCTGTACAACCGTGACTGGTGGTGGAACCACGTCGGCACCACAGCGTTGTCGATGGCGCCGCGGGCCGGCACGGTGCGTGCAACCAAAGCCGCGTCCACCAGCGCGCCGGCCGCGCCGCGTGCTCCGCGGGCGCCACGCCCGTCGGCCAACCCGCGCCCGAAGGTGATCGCGCCGGTGCTCTGCGCCGGCAGCTGCGGCTTGGTCTGGTCGCCGTACGTGCTCGTCGACGGGCTGTGCGCGGACTGCCGCAACAACTGAGAGGTTCTCTGTGAAGACCGAGCTGCTCTACCTCACGGATGCGTACCTGCAGACGTTCACTGCGACGGTCGTCGACATCCGCCCCGATGCGATCGCGCTGGACCGCACCGCGTTCTACCCGACCGGCGGTGGGCAGCCGCACGACGTCGGCACGCTGGCCGGGCTCGACGTCGTCGACGTGCGCAAGGACCCCGAGGGCGAGCTCGTCTGGCACACGGTCGCGGGCGAGGGCGTGTCAGGGATCACGGTCGGCGCCACCGCCGAGGGCACGGTGGAGTGGACCCGTCGACACGCACTGATGCGCACCCACACCGCGCTGCACGTGCTGTGCGGCGTGATCTGGAACGAGTGGCGGGTGCCGGTGACCGGCGGGAACATGGAGCCGCTCAGCGCGCGCATGGACTTCGAGTTCGATCCGCTACCGGCGGAGTTCGGGCAGACGGTGGAGGCGCTCGTCAACGCGGCGTTGGCGGCCGACCACCCGATCGCGGTCGAGTTCCTGCCTCGCGACACGGCGGTGCAGGACGAGGACCTGATCCGGACCAAGGTGAGCTTGATCCCCGCGTCCGTGCCGGAGATCCGCGTGGTCGACATCGTCGGGCTCGACAAGCAGGCCGACGGCGGCACCCATGTGCGCAGCACCGCCGAGGTCGGTCGCATCCGTGTCGTCAAGACCGAGAGCAAGGGCAAGGGCAACAAGCGGATCCGGCTCGAGATCATCGACGCCTGATCAGTCGAGATCGTCGGTCTCGTCCGACTCGTCCCGATCACCGGACAGGCCGGCAGTGCGAGCTTGGTTGAGCAGGTCCACCAGCGACTCCGTCGACACGCCGTAGCTCTCGTGGAGCGAGCGCGAACCGCCCATCAGCTTGCGGTTGGTGCGGGTGAGCTCGGTGTCGGGGTCGCCGGCGTAGTCGAACACGACGTGCGTGCTGCCGCGGCTCGGGTTGCGCCACGTCGAGAACCGGCTGCAGTCGGCGAGCGCGAAGGTGGTCAGCCGACCTCGGCTGACGATGTTCATGTCGTCGCGACTGATCGTCAAGGACCCTGGAGCGTGCATCTCGCGCAGTGCGACGAGCGCGCAGAGGCCGAACAATACGAAGAGCACCACGCCGATGCCCTTGGCCACCGCACCCGTCAGCTCGCTGAGGATCATCGCCCCACCGAACAGCGCGAACGCGAGGCTTCCGATGAGCGTCCACACCCATCGAGCCGCGCTGGCGCGGAGCACGATCGACCCGCCGCGATCCTCGTCGTCGCTCATCCCGCGGTCTCCGGCGCACGGGCCAGGAGGTAGGCGCGGCGAGCGGACTCGTTCGGCCCGGGATCGCGAACCATCTGCATCGAGACGTGGAGCCCAGCATCGGTCAGCCGTGCGGCGATTCGCTCCGGCGACCATCGATACGCATCGATGTCCACGGCGTGGTCGAACGCTTCGGTCAGGTGAGTGTGGTCGTCGTCGCCGGCCTGGAACGCCAGCAACAGATGTCCACCGGGTGCCAGCACTCTCGCGAACTCGGCGAAGGCGGTCGGCAGCCGGTCGGCGGGCATGTGGATGATCGAGTAGAGCGCGACGATGCCGGCGAGCTGACCATCGGCGAGTGGCAGGGCGAGCATCGAGCCCTGCTCGAAGCGGAGCTGGGGGTGGTTCGCCCGAGCGACGGCCAACATCCCGGACGAGAGGTCGATCCCGAACGCGTCGAGCCCGAGCCCGGCGAGGTGGGCCGTGACGTGACCCGGTCCGCAACCGATGTCCGCGACCGGTCCGCCACCGCCTTCGTTGACCAGCTCGGCGTACGCCAGGAGCAGGCCGCGGTCGAGTGGCTTGTTCTCCAGCTCGCCGCCGATCCGCTCCGCGTAGACCTCGGCCACGGCGTCGTAGGTCGCCTGGGTCCGGCTCAGGTGCGTCACATCGCTCACCCGCACGACGGTAGCGGTCCGGGTCCGATGCGTGGCCGACGGCCGCGTCGAACGGAGTTATCATCGCCGCGCGTGGAGCGGCCCTTTCGATCCTCCCCACCGCCGGTCGCGCCGCGGGCGTTCATCCGGCCCCGATTGCACGGACGTCTCGCCGCCCGCTTCGATCGGCGCCTGATCGTGGTCAGCGCGGGCGCCGGGTTCGGCAAGACGACGCTGCTCACCCAAGCGCTGGCCGAGAACGCGCTCGATCCACTCGGACGCGACGTGTACCTCGGTTGCCAACCCGAGGACGCCTCCGCATCCACGCTCCTGGCGGGGTTGCTGGCAGGGCTGGGTGTGCCCGTCGGGGAGACGGAAGGCACGATCGACGCTCTCTGCGCGGCGGTGTGGTCGGCCGCCCCGGTCCACGTGTGCTTCACCGTCGACGACGCACACGCGATCAGCGCCGGCTCGGCCGGCGAGCACGTCCTCGCCGAGTTGGTCGAGCGGCTGCCGGCGAACGGACATCTGGTCGTGGCCTCGCGCCGCACGGTCGCGATCTCGACCTCGCGCCTGCGTGCCGTTGGACGGTGCGACTCCATCGACGAGGACGATCTCCGCCTCGACGACGACGAGCTCGCGTTCCTCGCAGCCGGGCACGGGATCGATGCCGGGGGCCTCGGCGGCATCGGCGGATGGCCGGCCCTGGCCGAGCTGACCGCAGTGGCCGGAGAAGGCGTCGCGGCTGCATTCGTGTCGGAGGAGGTGCTCGCCGCGTTGGAACCCGCGGTGCAGCATCAGTTCGCGCTGATCGTCGCGATCGGAGGCGGGGACGCGGCGACGATCGCCGCGGTCTGCGACGACGCCGTGGACGTCGAACCGCTTTCGACACTGCCACTCGTCTCCGTCGACCGGATGGGGACGATCCGCCCTCACTCGCTGTGGGCTGATCTGTTGCGCGGGCGATTGTCGGCCAGCGAGGTGGCCGCTGCGCGCCGCGCCGCCGCGCGTGCGCTGCGAGAACAGGGCGCGAACGTCGCTGCCTTCGAGCTGCTCGCCGCAGCGCAGGACTGGGACGCTGCACTGCCCGTGCTCTTCGACGCGTGCAACGACCAGGTCACGCCGCCGTGGGCGGACGTGATGGAACGCTGGCGCAGCCTGGTGCCGGCCGCCCTCGATCACGCGCCGGAGATGGCGTACCTGCGTGCGATGATCGACCGCTCGCGCGACACGTGGATGCCGTCGGTGGTCGAGGAGTTCGCGACCGCGTGCTCGGGATTCGCCGAGCGCGGCGACATCGCTCGCGAGGTCGCCGCGCTGGTCCGGGCGTGCTCTGTCGCAGTGGTCTGCGAGAACCGTGACTGGATGGCGATGGCGCGGGCGAGGGGTGTGACGCTGATCGACGCCGGCGTTCCGGTGCATGCGACGGTGCTGCTCAACGACGTCTGGCGGGCCTACGCCGACGGTCGGTTCGAGGACGTGCTGGAGATGACGGACATCGAGCCCGAGTTGGAGCCGCGGTTGCGTCATTTCCCCGCGTTCTACCGATTCGCCGCGATGTTGGGGCTGGGGCGTGCCGATGCAGCGCGCGAGGTCGCCCGTCGACTCGCCGAGCTGGGTGGGCCGGTCGTGCCTGCCTTCGCCACTGGCTGGGCCACGTCCGCGCCGGCGTTCGTGGCGCTCGCGTGTGGCGATCTCCCGGCGATCACGTCGTCGCCGATCAACGACCTCGGGCCGCGGTTCGGGCTCTCCGAGCGCGTGCCCCACCTCGCGGTCGGTGCCATCGGCGCGGCGAACAGCGGCGACGTCGCGACGGCGGCGGCAGCGCTCGGCACGATCGACGAGCTCCGGCGGCCACCGGCGCGACGCGGGATGATCGACGGGTTCCGTGCGCTCGCTGCCGCAGCCGTCGCCCTCGCCGATCACGACGAGAGCGCAGCGACGGCCGCCCTGGCCGACGCGTTGGACGACGATCTCACGCCGGTCGGTGCCGGGATGGCGATGCGGTGGTATCCGGCCCATCCGTACCTGTTCCACCCGCCCAGCCGTGCGCTCTTGGATGCAGAGCCGAGCGGCGCGTCGCGCCAGCGGATCCTCGATCTCTCGCGCGCCCTGTTGAGGAGCCGCGATGAAGCCGCCGCCCCGATCCAGCGTCCGGCGTTGCTGGACGAGATCCCGGTCGTGATCGCGGCCTTCGGTGTGCCGCTCGCCGTGGAGTGCGTCGTCCGCCTCGGCCGGCCCGGCGCCGACTCCGACCACTGCATCGCGACGTTGATCGACTGTGCCCCGGAAGCGACGCGCCGTGCGCTGCGCGATCTGGTTCGATCGAAGCAGCCGGCGCTGGCTTCGACAGCGACGACCCTGCTGTCGAAGCTCCCGATCCCACCCCCGCACGTCGTCCGACTCGAGGTCCTCGGTCCGCCGAGGCTGCTGCGCGACGGGGTGGCGATCGACGATGTCAACTGGCGGCGGGCGCGCGTCCGCCAGTTGCTGACATCGCTGGCCGTGTTCCGCCGCGTTCGCCGTCAGCGAGTGGGCGTGATGATGTGGCCCGACGGCGACGAGGCTTCCGTCTCGGCGAACCTGCGGATGACCCTGAGCTACGTGCAGGCGTTGCTGGAGCCGCATCGTTCGAAGGGCGATGCGCCCTGGTTCGTCCGCCAGGAATCAGGAGCCCTCGTGCTCGAGGGCGGTGGGCACCTTGCCGTCGACATCTGGGAGTTCGACGACGCGATCGATCGGGCTGCGGACGCGCGGCAGGCGGCCATCCCGTCCGCAGAGCTGGAGTTCCTGCTCGTCGCGATCGACCTGTGGCGGGGCGAGCCGCTGGCTGATCTCTCCGACCTGGACTGGGCCGGCGCCCAGGTCCGCCGGCTGGAGGAGCGCTACGTCGTCGCGGTCGTCCGTGCCGCCGAGTTGCTCGCTGCCGCCGGCCGGGACGAGCGCGCGTTGGAGATCGCCGAGCGCGGATTGCAGCAGGAGCCGTGGTCGGAAGGACTGCATCGAGTCGTCATCGCGACTCTGATCGGTCTCGATGATCCCGATCCGGCTCGGCGCGCGCTGAACCGCTGTCGCTCCGCGCTGGCGGAGTTGGACCTGCCGCTCTCGCCGGGCTTGGCCCAGTTGGTGGCGCGGGTCGAAGCCCGCTGACGCGTCGCTTGCAGGCCGAGTTCACGCTCGTGGCGTGGACAACAGCACCGAACCCGGCGTGCGCGGCGAGACGGCACTCGCGGAAGCTCTCGCCTCGTGCCACGAAGCGCTCGCCGAACACCAGGCGGGTCTGCTCTCCGACGACGAGCTCCGGCACGCGCTCTTCCACTTCGGGCTCGTCTGCAGAGACGGCGAAGCGCTGCTGCTCGACCTCGACGCCGGGAGGTGGGTGCGGTACGACGGGATCACCCTCAGCGAATGCCCCGGAGCAGTTCGGGGCACGGATGTGGTGCGATGGAAGCAGGTCGTGCGATCGTTGCTCGCCGACTCGGTCGGGCCGTGAGGCGCGCTGCGTCGTCGATCGCGGTCGCGGTGATCGCGGCGAGCCTGTCTGCCGTGCCGGGCGCTGCGCCTGCATCGGCCACGTCGTCGGGGCCCTGCAGGGGAACGGTCAACGCGATCGACGTGTCCAGCCGGTCGGTGTCGAACCCCGACGATGCGATCCGCGTCGGTGCCCACGACGTGCTCGACATCGTCGTGACGTCCGCCGAGCCGATCGGCCACTACGAGGTCCAGCTCGCCTTCGCCGGCATCGACTGGACCGTGGCCGAGGGCGACGCCGACGGCACGAGCTGGAGCAAGGAGGTGTCCGTCGGTGACTACTCCCGGTTCGGCGTCGGTCTGTATGCCGTCCACGTCGTCAGCGGCGGGTCGTCACCGTGCTCCGGAGGCGTGCTGATCCGGATCGCCGGCAGTCCGTTCTCATCGATCGCGGGATGGGTCCTGCTCGCCGCGACCGGTGCGGGCATCGGTGCCGTGGCGATGACCGCCAGCCGGAGGGGACGCGGGTTCCCGAAGGGGCCCACGGCGCTCGGCGCGGTCGGTGGTCTCGGAGCTGTCGGCCTCGTCCAACAGTTCGCGCTCGCCGCGCCGACGAGACCGGTCGTTCTGATCGGCGTCGCCCTCGGCGCCGTGTTGCCATTGATCGCTCAGCAGGTCGGATCCGTTCTCACGAAAGGCCCACGATGAGCGACTTCCCACCACCGCAGCCTCCATCGGAACTGCCCGCTGCACCGGTGCCGGACAGTCCCGCCGTGCGGAGCCGGGGTCCGAAGCGCTGGCTGCCGGCGATCGTGGGGGCCGTGCTCGTCGGCGTCGCGGTCGGCGTCGTCGTCACGAGCGGTGACGACAGAAAGGCGCACGCGGGTGAGATCTTCACCGAACCCGCCGACGATGTCGGCCCGACGCCGTTCACCCCGCCCGTCGTCACGACCAACCCGGCCGCCGGCACGACCTCGACCAGCTCACCACCCAGCAGCTCCACGACGAGCTCGGTGATGGCAACGTCGACGTCGACGGGTGGCTCGTCGACCACCGTGTTCGATCCCTCGTCGACGTCCAGCAGCTCGACCCTGCTCGGCTCGACGACGTTCCCGTTGGCGACGCTTCCGCTCGCGTCTCTGCCGCTGACCTCGTTGCCGCTGACGCTGCCGCTGACGACGCTGCCGCTGGCGAGCACACCGCCGCAGACGACCGTCGCGGCCGGCGGTGGGCTGGGTGGTCCGGTCGGCGACGGAGGCGCTCAACCACCCGTCATCGAAACCGTTCCCGGCAACCAGCCCGGCCTGTACGGCGGCACCCGCGACGACAAGGTCTGCAACGCCGAGCAGTTGATCTCCTACCTCGAGGCCACTCCTGCGAAGGCCAAGGCGTGGGCGGGCGCACAAGGCATCGATGTCGGCCGGATCCGCGACTACGTCGGCCAGCTCACGCCCGTGCTGCTGCGAGCCGACACGCGGTTGACGAACTTCGGGTTCAAGGACGGCAACGCGACCAGCCGTCAGGTCGTGCTCCAAGCCGGCACGGCGGTGTTCGTCGATCAGTTCGGTGTACCCCGCGCGCGCTGCAAGTGCGGCAACCCACTCGCTCCGGCGAAGCCCGTCGATGGCCCGGCCGTGTACACGGGAACCCAGTGGCCCGGCTTCGATCCCGCTGCCACACAGACCGTGACACCTGCGCCCGCACCGATCGACACGCTCGTGCTGACCGATCCCAACGGTGGCACGATCGACCGGCCCACCGGATCGACGGGCGGTCCCGATGTCGAAGTGCCGGCATCGTCGACCGTGCCCCAGACCAGCGTGGACTCGACGACCGTCCCCGCCACCACCGTCGTGGCGTCGACCGCGGTGGCGACGACCGTCAGCGAGACGACGACGACGGTCGCTCCCACCACGAGCATCGCAACGACGTTGCCGGAGACCACCGTGCCGGCGACGACCGTGCCCGTGACCACGAACCCCGTGGACACGTTGTCGGCAAACACCGTCACACCGGGCACGATCGGCGCGGCGCCCACCGTGCTTCCGCCCGCCCCGGCCGGGCTCGTCAACATCGCCGGCGACGGCGCCGAGATCGCATCCACGGAGTATCCCGGTGGCCAGTTCCCCGTCGCACTCGCCTTCGACGGCGACCCGACCACCTCGTGGTTCTCCGCCGGCGACAGCGACACGGTCTGCGCGAGCGATCAATCGACGCCGTGCTCGTCGCTGCTGTGGGGATTGCCGGCAGACGCGGCGGACCGCCTGATCAGTGCCGTCCGCATCGTCGGCAACCAGCAGAACGCCGACCCGTCGGTGCGCACCGGCTACGGGTTCGGCTCGGTGATCGTCCGCATCGGCGACGCGAACTACACCCCGATCTTCGAGCAGCGCTTCACCCTCGACGGTGACGAGGTCGGCGTGTTGTCGTTCCCGAACATCGTCGGCCACTACGTCGAGATCATCTTCGTCGGCCACGACTCGCCCGACTGCGGTGGCGTCGCCGAGGTCGAGGTGTTGGCTGCGCCATGAGCCGACGCCGGCTGCACACGTGGATCGCGATCGGCGCGCTGGCCGCGGTCGTCGTCTCGCCGGCCGCTGCGTCGGCGACCTCGGGCACCGTCGACCCGGACCGCCCGTTCCCGAGCCCCCAGTACCTGATCCACATCACCGGCCATGGCACGACGTCGGGCGATGTCAAGGACGATGCGTTGATCATCTTCAACAACGCGCCCGATGCCAACGGTGGCATCTACGTGTCCGATGGATCCGGGGGAACGTTCGGATACTCCACCGACTCGTCCGCGGGCCCGTTCGCCAAGCCGTCCGAGGTGTGCGCGGCCGCCGCGGGGCCAAAGCTCGCCGCCCAGGGTGGGTCGATCACGTCGTTCGGCAACGCTCAATCGGTGGACTGCACCGTGTTCCAACCCGGCGGCGGGTCCGCCGGCACGGGCGACTCGACCGGCGGCGCGACGAGCGGATCGAGCGCATCGACCGACTCGACGCTCGACGACCACGCACCCGCCTGCAGCATCATGGGCGACGTCATCGACGCCTTCGGCGATCCCGTCCCCGACATCCACGTCCACGTGACCGCGGGCGGGCTGAAGCTGGACACCTCCACACTGGCGGACGGGTCGTACTCGTTCGCCGAGATCGGCGACGATCCCGGCGGCGGCGTCTTCGATCCACGAACCGACCAGGTGCGGGTCTCACTGTTCAGCGAGGAGCAGTCACACTCACCGCAGAGGTTCATCGTCGGCTATCGCCAGAAAGGCCCGATACTGAACACCGCGCCGTTCCTGATCCCCGACGACGGCGACTGCCGGTTCGACTTCGACATGCGGTCCATCCCGGCCAGCTACACCAGCAAGGTCGCCCCGATCACCGACTGGCCGGCGGTGGTGCAGATCTACCAGGGCATCCACCAGGCATGGGAGCTGGCCGATCAGCTCGGGATCTCGATCGGCTACGGCCTCCCCCTCCAGGTCGACGCGTGGTGCGATTCGGCGGCGCTCGGATGCACTGCAAAGTCGGGCACGTTCTTCATCGGCAGCCGGTCCGACGGTGCGGTCACCGTCGATCGTCCTTACATCGCCATCCCCCCGCGCGACAGTGGGCTCCTGAGCCCCAACCGCCCCGACAACCGCGAGTACCACGAGTTCGGGCACTTCGTGCTGGCGAGCGCATTCAACGGCCTGCCCGATCGTGTTGCCGACATCAACCACGCCGGCTACGCCAACGCGTCGAGCAGTGATTCCTGGAGCGAGGGCTTCGCCGAGTTCTGGTCGTCGATGGTCAACAGGTTCGTGGTGGGTCGTGAGGACGCCGAGCTCTACCGCTGGGAAGGCGGTGTCACCGATCTCTCCGAACCCCGCCAGGCGTGGGTGCAGGAGGAGCTCTCCGTTGCCAGCCTGCTCGTCCGGTTGGAACGGCTGAGCATCACACCTGCACCGGTCACGCCGAGAGCGCCACGAACGTTCAAGGTCACCGGCTACACGGAGGTCACCGATCCCACGCTGGGGCGGCTGATCGTTGGCCACTTCCTGAACACCACTGCCGAGGGCGCCAGCTTCGGCACCGTCGCCGGCGCGGTCTTCTACGGCACCGGCAACCAGATCCTCGACGGCAGCTATGGCACCACGATCCCTGCCGATGTCGGATCCGGCGGTCAGGGACTCTTCGTGCTCGTCGTGCCGAAGGGCCTGTCCTACAAGGATCTCTCGATCACGATCCGTGAGGGTCGACCGAAGAAGCCGGACCCGGCTGGGCAGCCGTTCGAGGTCACGCTGCCGGAGATCTGGGCAGCGATCTCCAACTACCACAGCGTCAAGCAGCTCTCCGCCGGCCACGTGTTCGACGTCGACGACCTGTATCAGGCGTTGAAGGCCGCGTTCGGGGGCCGAGGTGAGATCGTCGACGGCCACGACACGATCGACCAGCTGTTCATCACCTCCGGGTTCTTCGACAACGCCGACGGCAACTTCGACTTCGACCCTGGCGAGACCGTCGGCACCACCGCCCACCCGGGTTACGGCGACCAGGAGAAGTGCGTGAAGGAGCCGGAGTTCGGCTGCAGCCTGCCCCGCCGGCCGCGCACCGACTACACCGACCCTCCCGCGTCCATCGCGACGGTCGACCTGCGCGGCGCCGACAACGTCCAGATCCCGGGTGCCCAGGTGTACGCGCAGGTGATCTATCCGGCGCCAGATCAAGACCAGTCGTACGGCTACACGGTGATCCCGGACGCAGACGGAACGGTCCAGCTGAGCGTGCCGCCACCGACCTCGCTCGCGACCGTCGTGTTGATCGGCATCGCCGACGGGCATGCCCCGCGTGTCCTCGGCACGATCGAACCGGCCAAGTTCTGGGCCCAGGCGTCGACGACGGCCGGGCCGTTCCTCTCGTTCGCCGCGACGTTGCCCGCCGGTGACCTGACGATCCCGACCGGTACACGCAGTGTGTCGCCGGCGTCTTCTGCGGACGATGGTGTCGGCGCGCAGAGCGTCGTCATCCTCGTCGCCGGTCTCGCGATCGCGGCGGTGGGTGGTGCGCTGATCGGTCGACGACGCCGCGCTGCACCGGCCCAACCGCGATGATGGGGTGATGAGCAACCCGTCGACCGATGCCACTCACAAGCGGGTCGGTGTGCCCGCCGCGCAGGATGACGCCGTCGCGCGCATGCCCTACCAACTGCCGCCCTCGCCCGATGTGGCCACCGATGTGATCGTGCCGGGTTTGCTCGACGATGTCGACGAACGGTTGTGGGTGCCGCAATCCGAGCACGTCTCGTTCCGGCCGCTGCTGCTGTCGGCCTCCCAGGGCTACTACGTGAACCTGCTGCGAGTCCGTCGCTCCGGCGTGCTCAGCCGGCATCGCCATGCCGGCCCGGTGCATGCGCATGTGCTGCGCGGCCGGTGGTTCTATCTCGAGCACGACTGGGTCGCCGAGACCGGCACGTACGCCTACGAGTCGCCGGGGGAGGTCCACACGCTCATCGTTCCCGACGACGTGACCGAGATGATCACCCTCTTCCACGTCACCGGCGGTCTCGTCTACGTCGATCCGTACGGCGTGCCGATCGGCTACGAGGACGCGCACACCAAGCTGGCCATGGCCCGGCAGCACTACACCGAGGTCGGCCTCGGCGCCGACCACGTGGAGCAGTTCGTCCGCTGACGGAACGCGGCCGGTCACTCGGAGCGGAGGATGAGCGCCGGTTCGAGCTTGGCGGCGCGGTGGCCGGGCAGCACGGCGAGCGCGTTCGCCACCACGATGGCGATCGGCGCGATCAGCAGGATCCCGACGAACGCGATCGGCGAGCGGAACGTGAGCGGCACACGATCGGTGATCGCCTGCCAACCAGCCCGGCCGGCCAGCAACCCGAGCGGCAGGCCGAAGAGCAGACCGACCACTGCCACGGTCGATCCCTGCACGGCGAGCACGATCCGCGATCCGGTCCTGGTGACGCCGAGAGCGCTCATCACCGCGAAGTCCTTGCCGCGGCGGCGCACCGTGGTGAACAGGGCGTGGCCGACGGCGACGATGCCGAGCACGGTCAGGAAGCTCGCGAGCAGCGTCGGTAGGCGGCGCACGTTGTGCAGGTTGCTCAGCTCGTAGGGCACCTCCGCCGGTGCGACATCGGAGGCGACCGGCGCCAGTGCGGTCGCGAGCGTCTGGGTCTGGTCGGCGATGTGATCGCGGTCGGCGAAGCGCACGGCGATCGCGAACTCTGCACCCTCCTGCGTGTCCTGTCGGCCGAGGAGGTCGAACCAACGGCTGTTGGACACCCAGGCGCCCTCGTCGAACTGGGCGTGAACGTCCGATGGGAAGAGACCGAGGCCGACGACTCGCGCGGCGCGGCCGTCCTCCAGCTGGATCGTGTCGCCGATGTCGACCCCGAGATCGCGGGCGGTCGACGGTCCGAGCTCGATCTCGTCGTCGGCGTCGGGCGGGCGGCCCTGCAGGGTCACCAGCTGGATCTGCGAGCCCGTGCCCCGGGGGATGACCGTGAAGGTCGGCACGCCGACCTCGCCGATCTGCACGGTCACGCGCCCGATCGTGCCGGTCGCGGCGAGGCCGGGCTGATCGATGACCGCGTCGACGATGGTCGGGTTCACGCCCTCGAGGCTCGTGTCCTCAGCATTCGGCGTGACCGTCACGTCCCAGGCGACGCCGGCCACCTGCGGGTGGCTGAGCGAGTCGTCGAGACCGTGGTTGAGCGTGACGATCGCGACGATGCCGGCGACGGCGGCGACCGCTCCGACCAGGGCCGAGCGAGAGCCACCCCGCCCGGTGCTGCGGTTGCCCTCCAGCGCCATCCGTACTCCGACGCCGACGGCGAGCGGGCGCATCAGCCCCACCCTCGTCAGCAGCGAGGCGCGGACGCGGCGGCGCCCGTCGGTCGGCGCCGCGGCGAGCCAGCTGGACAGCGCGACTTGAGCCGTGATCAACACGACGAGTGCGACGATGGCGCCAAGGACCAGCGCGACGTCGACCCGGATGCCGCGCGCCGGGTCGACCTGGGCGGCGAGACCGACGGGAAACCATCGAGACGCGATGGTGGTCGTGAGCGCCAGCGTGAGTGCCGCAGTGATGGCCGTGAGCGTGTGCGGGCGGAGCGCGGCAGCCAGCATCTCGCGTCTCGTCATCCCGAGCGCGCGCAGCGTCGGCACATCGGATCCGATCGTCGCTGCGGAGCGGGCGATGGCTTGACCGACGAAGACGAGCCCGGCCAGCGCGACGATCCCCGCGAGGAGCATCAGCATCGCCTTCTCGACGTCCGTTGTCGCCGTGACGCGGCGTGCGGTCGTGCGCAGATCGAGCACGGGCACACCGGCGAAGAGGTCGCGGCTCGCGTCACGACGCAGCGCCGTCATGTCTCCGCCGCCATGGCGGAGTTGGACGAACGCGTTCTCGGCGAACTCGACTTGGTCGCCGTACTTGGCGAAGAAGGCGGGAGACACGAATCCGCCGCTGGTGAACTCCCAGCTCAAGGACGTGTGGATCACACCGACGACCGTCAGCTGCACGGACGGTCCCGATCCGGGGACGTCGCCGACCGCCGGGTCGTACCGTCCGAACGCGTCGAACTGGACGGTGGATCCCAGCGGCGGAGCGTCGGCTCCCGCTTGGTCGTCGACCACCACCTCGTTCGGCTTGCTCGGATCGAACATCCGCCCGGCGACGACGATCGGCCTGTCGATCTGTTGCAACCAGACGTCGTCACTCGGCCCGAACATCACGGTGTACTCGTCACCGACGAGGCCGAAGAGCAACCGCCATCGCGCGATTGAGGCGACCTCTGGTCGAGAGGCGAGCGTGGTCCAGTAGGGCTTGTCGCTCGATGTCTGCGACGCGAAGACGACGGCGTCGCTGGCGTTGTTGCGCGCTTCGAGCCGATGCAGGGCGGTTGCCGTGCGCTGGGCGCCGTCGAACGCCGCGACGGCCAGCCCTGCCGTCAGTCCGGCGAGGACGCCGAGCACGACCAACGACTTCCACCGTGCGCGCAGATCGGTTCGACTCCACAGATCGACGGGTGACTGCGCGGGCATCTCTGCATCTTGGCCAGAGCGATCGGCCACCACAATGGTGGCGGCGCGTTCGCGCGGTGGTGGCAGCCACACTTCGCGACGCCAGGCTTCACCCTGTCGACCCCGGCCGGCAGAGTCGATGATGGCCTGCATGCGCAGCACTGCATCGATCACCGCACTCTCGTGGATCCCGTCGGAAGCGATTGCCGGACTCGCCAAGCTGCCCTTCAGAACCGGTCTGGCCCACTTCGACGTCGCGCCGCCCGCACGGATCGACACACCGGGTGCGACCTTGGAGGAACTGCGTGCCGCCGATCGGTTCCGGTTCGCGAACCGGCTCGACGCATGGATCGAGGTCGACGACGACGGCAAGATCGTGGATGCAGGGTACGCGGGCGGCGGGCTGCTCGGCTCGACCACGCTGAGCCTCGGTCGGGGCATCTCGATCGCCGCGGTGCCGCTCCCCGACAAGCAGGCCGAGCCCGAGTTCGGGCCGGGATGGGTGCGCTTCCTGCAGACCGCCGGCGGACGGACGGGCGTCCCTGCACCGCGCACGGTGCGCCGCCCGCCGTTCATCCAGTACCACGCGCCGATCGCGTGGTCGACGCTGGCGTTGACCATTCACGCCGACGGCACGGCCGAGGGCCAGCTCGTCGGCGCCAGTCCGTTCCCGCGCCACTGGGTGTACGACACCGCCGGGCAACTGCTGGCCAAGACCGGGCTGATCGACTTCAAGACGTGGTACAAGGAGGCGTTCGGGGATCACACGCCCTGGGGCGACCTCGATTCGCCGGCACTCGTGACCGCCGTGGAGACGGCCCTGGAACGAGAGCTGTCCAAGGCGATCATGAGAGGGTCGGCGAAGCCGAAGGTGCGCACTGTCAAAGCCGGTGCGACGTTGGTCAACCAGGGTGACGAGGGCGACGAGATGTACGTCCTCCTCGACGGTGTGCTCGGCCTCGAGGTGGACGGGCACGAGCTGGCCGAGCTCGGACCCGGGACGGTGGCCGGCGAGCGAGCGATCCTCGAGGGCGGTCGACGAACAGCGACGTTGCGGGCCGTCACGACCTGCAAGGTGGCGGTGGCGTCCGCCGCCACGGTGGACATCGAGGCCCTGCGTCGTCTGTCGGCCGATCACCGCCGCGAGCACGCGAATGTGATCGCCAAGTGAACGAACCCAGCGGCGGCATCACGGTCTTCCTCGCCGACGACAACATCATCGTCCGCGAGGGCGTGCGTGCGATGTTGGCACGCAACCCCGACATCGAGATCGTCGGTGTGGCTGATGACTACGACTCCCTCGTCGCCGGCGCGTCCACGTTGGCGCCGAACGTCGTGGTGTCCGACATCCGGATGCCGCCGTCGTTCCAGTCCGAGGGCATCGACGGCTGCAAGGAGATCCGCAAACGACACCCCGGTACCGGAGTGGTGATCCTGTCCCAGTTCGACGATCCCGACTATGCGATCGCGCTGCTCAGCGAAGGCGCCGCAGGGTATGCCTATCTGCTCAAGGATCACATCGCCCAAGGCGACCAACTCGTCGCTGCGATCCGAGCGGTGGCGACGGGTGGGTCGGTCCTCGATCCCTCCATCGTCGACGCGATGGTGCGGCCGGCCGTTCGCAAGGGCGACCTGTCCGCAGACGAGGAAGCGCTGCTGGCGATGCTGGCCGAAGGCAAGCCGATCAAGGCGATCGCTGTCGCGCGCAAGGCGACGCCGGCCGCCGTCAACCACGAAGTGGAGCTGCTGTTCGCGGGCCTGGCCACCAGCGCGTCCGCCGGAGCGCAGGGAGCCCTGCGGCGGCTGCGCATGCTGCACGACGCGATCGTCAGTCGTGAAGAGCAGGGTGAGTCGTTGTCCCGCCTCCTGCCCGGCGGTCTCGCCGAGAAGCTGTTGGCGTCCGGCCGCGAGCTGGGCGAGTCGGAGATGCTGACCGTCACGGTGGTGATGAGCGACATCCGCGGCTACTCGACGATCTCCGAGCACGCCGACCTCTCGACGTTGGCGCGTCAGCTGAACACGCACCGGGCGGAGATGAACCGGGCCATCATCGGCGAGGGCGGCACCGTGATGCAGTACGTCGGCGACGCGGTGATGGCCGTGTTCGGTGCGCCGGTGCCGAGCCTCGACCACGCAGATCGCGCCGTCGCCGCTGTGGCGGCGATGCATCTCGCCCAGCAGGCGGTCAACGCATCGTGGCTCGAGGCCGGGTTGCCACCGTTCCCGATCGGGATCGGAGTGTCGACGGGGGAGGTCGCCGCGGCCCTGCTGGGTTCCGAAGAGCGCGCTGAGTACACGATGGTCGGGGACGTCGTGAACCTCTGCCAACGTCTGCAGCAGTTCGCGGCCAGCGGTCAGTCGGTGCTCAGCGAGGCGACGTGGGATGCGCTGTCGGTGAAGCCGGGCGCGTACGAGCGGCTCGACCCGCAGATGGTGAAGGGTCGCGACAGCGCGGTGCAGCCGTACCGCATCGGACCGTTGGGTTGACCGGGGCCGAGGACCCGGACCGGTGAGTGGTGCCAGCATCCCCCGACAGAGCGGAGAACGCCCTTGTCCGGACCGGGTCGAGACGGTGAAATGATCGTGAGCAGAGGTACGAGGCGATGAGGAGACTGCGGTGGAGCAATCAGTGAACGGGACAGCGGTCGAGGTACGGGGTGTGTATCGCACGTTCGAGGCGGAGGTGGCTCCGGTTCGCGCGCTCCGCGGGGCCGATCTGAGGGTGACCGCAGGCGAGTTCGTTGCCGTGATGGGACCGTCCGGTTGTGGCAAGAGCACGCTGCTCAACCTGATCGCCGGGTTGGATGTGCCCGATGAGGGCGAGGTGTTCGTGGCCGGTGAGTCGCTGCGCGGCAAGGATGCCAACGACCTCGCCCGGATGCGCCGCACTCACATCGGCATCGTCTTCCAGTTCTTCAACCTGCTGGAGGGGATGACCGTTCAGGAGAACGTCGTCATGCCAGCGCTCATCGCCGGCGTGAAGCGCAAGGCAGCGGAGACCCGCGCACGCGACCTGCTCGACCTGCTCGGCCTTCCCGACAAGGCCAAGGCCGCGCCGACCACCCTGTCGGGCGGGCAGCGCCAGCGCCTCGCGATCGCACGCGCTCTCGCCAACCGCCCGACGGTGCTGCTGGCCGACGAACCGACCGGAGCACTCGACTCGGATGGCGGCGAAGAGATCCTCGAGCTGTTCCGTCGACTCCACGACGACAGCGGTCAGACGATCGTGTTGATCACGCACGATCAGCCCGTGGCCGATGCTGCGTCGCGTCTCGTGCGCATGCGTGACGGACGCGTCGTCGACGATGGGTCTGCCGACGCAGCCGGCGTCGTGGTGTCGTCGAACGCGAGCGAATGACTTGGCAACAGAACTGCGCCCGGCGTACTGCCTGCTGACCGCTCCGCTTGCGTCGATCGCCGCGATCGTCGCGATCATCCACCTCGACACCCTCCGTCCCACCGACGTCGCGCGCGTCGCACTCGTGGTGGCGTGGGCGGCAGGTGGCGCGCTCGTCGGCATCCGGAGGCGCAGCGACCGACTCGGCCCGATCGCGCTCGGTGGTGCCGGTCTCGGCGCGATCGCGATGCTGGCCGACGCGTGGGATCAGCCGACGGTCGCGCGCCTCGTGCTGGGCGTGCTGCCGGTCGTCGGTCTGCACCTCGTGGTCACGTTGCCGGACGGACGGATCGGGAGCGCGGCGCGCCAGCGGTGGATCGTCGTTGCCTACGTCGTCGGTGGAACCTGCGGACTGATCACTCCGCACGACGGGAGTGGTCCGGACATCTGGGTGTTCGTGTTGCTGTGGGGGGCAGCGGTGTCCATCGGCCTCCCCGCGTCGAACGGTCGCTACCGGGCCACCGAGGCCGTCGATCGTCGGCGGATGCAGTGGGTCGCGTGGGCGATCGCTGTCGTCGCCGAGCTGTCGTTGGCCGTCGTCGCGCTCCGGTTGCTCGTCGACTGGCCCCCGCATCCGGCAACGGTCGTGCTTGCCACCACCGTGCTGATCCCCTTGGCGCTCGCAGCCGGGACGCACGGCAAGATGGTGGCGCGCGTCGATCGACTGCTGACCCAGACCGTGGCGTTGGCAGGGCTCACCGCACTGGTGATCGCGGTGTACGTCGCCGTGGTCGTCGCTCACGGTCACGCATTGCGCGGCAATGAGCGTTCCCTCCTGCTCCTCTCGATGGTCGCCGCGCTCGTCGCCGCCCTGGTGTTCCTGCCCCTGCGCACGCGCCTCGCCGATGCCGCCAACCAGCTCGTGTACGGAGAGCACACGGCGCCCGACGACGCGCTCCGCACCTGGGGCAGTCGACTGACGCGAGCGATCCCACTCGACGAGCTGTTGCTCCAGCTGACCGAGTCCCTGCGCAAATCGATGTCGCTCGTCGCCGCGGAGATCTACACCGGCGCCGACGGTCGGTACGAGCTCACCGCCGGCGTGCCCCACCGGACCGCAGATCCGGTCGTCCTCGGTGTGAAGGAGCGCCAGGTCGTGGCCCGGGCCGGAGTCTCCGGTGGCACCTGGCTCGACGTCTGGATCCCGAAGCTGGCGCCCGACAACAGCGCCAACACCCGTGTGGCCCCCATCGTCCACGGTGGCGCATTGCTCGGGCTGGTCGTGCTGACCCGCGATGCGTCGAGCGGTCTCCTCAACGACGAAGACGACCGTGTGCTCACCGAGCTCGCTCGCCAGGTCGCGCTGGCGCTGCACAACGTGCAGCTCGACTCCGCGCTGCAGGCGTCGCTCGAGGCGCTGCAACAGACGAACCTCGAGCTCGAGCAGTCACGGCTGCGCATCGTCAGTGCCGGTGACGCCGAGCGGCGGAGGCTGGAACGCAACCTGCACGACGGTGCCCAGCAGCACCTCGTCGCGATGGCGGTCAAGCTGCGTCTCGCCGAAGAGCTCGTCGAGGACGATCCCGGTGAGGCCACCAAAGTGATCGAGGAGCTGCGCGACAACCTCAAGGACGCGATCGCCGAGCTGCGCGCGCTGGCCCACGGCATCTTCCCGCCGCTGCTCTCGTCGGGAGGCCTGCGCGAGGCGTTGCCGGCGGCGGCCGGACGCGCTGCGCTGTACACGTCGGTCGAGACCGATGGCGTCGGCCGCTACACGCCGGAGATCGAATCCACCGTCTACTTCTGCTGCCTGGAAGCGATGCAGAACGCCGGAAAGCACGCCGGCGAAGATGCCGAGCTCGTGATCGTCGTCAGCGAGATCGGCAACGTGCTCACCTTCGACGTCACCGACGACGGCGCCGGGTTCACGCCCGGACCGCTCGGCGCGAGCGGCCACGGCTTCGTCAACATGACCGACCGCCTCGGTGCGGTGCATGGTCACCTGACCGTGCGCTCGACCCCTGGCGCTGGTACCACCATCCACGGCGAGATCCCACTGTCGTGAGAACGGTCGCGGCGTGAGCTCCGGCGTCAACCCCGCTGCGGTGCTCTGGGCGCGCTCGATCCTGCGCCGATCGCGAGTGGCCACGATCTTCCTCGCCGTGTTCGCCGGTTTGGTCGGCACTGCGGTGCTCACCTCGTGGGAGTACTCGCGGCGCGCCGACAGCGTCATCCCGCGCCGGATCGAGGCGCTCCCGCTCCCGGACGGCACCCTGCAGTCGTGCCCTCCGGGCGTCGACCCGGGAACGGACCCCACCGAGTGCTTCACCCCGACCAACAACCTGACGGCCTTCGCCGCGCTGAAGACCTCCCCGCATCAGGTCGCCGGACGCGTCTATGCGTCCGCCACGGTGGCGATCACCGGAGCGATCGGAGGCAGGCGCACGACCGACGCTGGCACGCTGCTCGACGAGGATGGCATCCTCGGCAACGGCTACTTCATCAGCGGCCACGCTCCCGATCCCGACGATCCCGGAGAGGCGTCAATGTCGGAGAAGGCAGCTGAGATCGTCGGCGTGCGCACCGGTGACTCGCTCGAGGTCGATGCCTGTGCGCCGGGCCCCTCGGGTGACGACGTGTGTGACGACCACACGACGGTTCGGGTCGTGGGGATCACGCGCAGTGAATCGGACCTGGTGCCCCAGCTCGATCGGCCGACCGGCGTGGAGCTGACGGTGCCCGCCTTCGGGATCATGGTCAGCAGGGCGTGGTACTTCGCGCACGGCGCGTCGACGAGCTCGTTCGTCACCACCAACTTCAAGCTCGCGCCCGGATCCACGCTCGACGATGTGCGTGTCGATCTCGCCCGATCGTTGTCGGGTTGGGCCGTGCTGCTGACCGCCTATGAGGATTCGCCCCGTTTCACGGCCCTGCGCCGCTCCACGTCGCTCCAGGGCTACTCGTTCGAGCTGGTCGCAGTCATCCTGCTCCTGGCCGGAATGCTCTTCGTGGGGCAGACGATCCTGCGCCAGATCCGCCGCGAGTTGAGCGACCGCCGGATCGTGGTGGCGATGGGCTCCGGACGGCGGCTCCCGTTCGTCGTAGCTGCGATCCGGTTCTCGCCCATCGTGATCGGGGCGACGCTGATCTCGGTCGTCGGAGCGCTCGTGCTGTCGTCGAGCGGTCCGACGGGCATCGCCGGCCGTGCCGAGGTCCAGCCCGGCTTTCGCTTCGATGCAACGGTCGTCCTCGGTGGTGCCGCCCTTTCGGTCATCGCGTTGTCGGCGATGGTGGCGCTGGCGACGGCGGTCACCGTTCGCGAACGACCGAGCGCCGGCCGACGTCCCCGAGCCGGAGCGCTCAGCGCGAGCATCGGTTCTGCAGCGTTGCGGGTGGGGACACGTCGATACGCGCGCGGCCTGGTCATCGCCGTGATCGGCACCACGGTCGGCATCGCCAGCGTCGCGACTGCAGCGATCGTGGTGGGCAGCCTGGCTCGCGTCGATGCGGACTCGGCGCGGTATGGCGCGCCGTGGGACTACGCCGTGGCGACCTCTGGAGATCCCGCATCTGTCGCAGCCGGTGTCGCGGCGGCGAAGGCGGATCCGTACCTGACCGATCTCGCCCTGGTCACCGCCAGCGGGCCCTTCCAACTGCCCGGTGTGGCGACGTTCTGGGCCGTGAGCATGCAGCCCCAACGTGGGTCGATGGGACCGACGGTCGTCAGCGGCCGGCCACCGACCGCTGATGACGAGATCGCGATCGCCCCGCTCACGATGCGCGCCATGGGCTTGCACATCGGTGACTCGCTGACCAGCTTGCCCACGTTGCTCGGCGACGATTCGGACGGCAGTGCGCCTGGTTCCGTCGGTCCGTTCTCGGTGGTCGGGGAGGTGCTCGTCGGCGCGGTCGACCCCAGTGTCGGACCGGGCAACGGGGTGATCGTCACCGAAGCAGTGCGCAGCAGGATCGACACCGCCGGGTCGCCGTACCTCGTCGTGCGTACGAACCCGACGATGTCGCGGACCGAGGTGATCGATCACCTCGTCGCGACCTACGGCTCGGCGGTGGTGCTGCCGGGCCGGCAGGACGATCTCCGCAACCTCGATCGAGTTGCCTCGTCGCCGTGGATCGTCGCCTGGCTGATCGTCGCCCTCGCCCTCGCGGCAGTGGGCCACGCGCTGGTGACGAGCGTCCGTCGTCGACGACGCGAGCTCGCGGTCCTGCGCAGCCTCGGCTTCACGAGCACGCAGGTGATCGGTTCGATCGTGTGGCGCTCGGTTCTCGTCGCCCTGACCGCCGTGCTGATCGGCGTCCCGCTCGGCATCGTGGCCGGGCGGTGGACGTGGGGCCGCGTTGTCCGTGATGTCGGTCTCGCTTCCGGTGCCGTGCTGCCAGGACCGTGGATCGCGGCCGTCATCGCAGGTGTGCTCGTGATCATCCCGGTGCTGTCGCTGTGGCCGGGCGTCCGCGCCGCGCGGACCCCCCTCGTCGAGGCGCTGCGCACGGAATAGGGGTTCAGCGATGCGTGCTGTTCATCCGGGGCGGAAGGTGGGATCGCCGGCGTTCTCCCACAGCCGGCGAAGGATCCGCCCGCCGAACTCGTCCTTGTTGACGTACGCCGCCGCGCCCGATGTGCGTGCGCTGGGCGGGAGATCGCCGAGCTCGTACGTCGACAGCAGCACGATCATCGTCTCCGGGTGCGCGCCGGCGATCCGCGTGGTGGCCTCGATGCCGTCGATCCCGCCCATGTTGATGTCCATCAGGACCACCTGCGGACGCAGGGCGTCGACCATCTCGATCGCCGCCTCGCCGGACTCGGCTTCGGCAACGACCTCGAACCCCGCGAGGCGATCGACGACGGCACGAGCCGCCTCGCGGAACGGCGGCTGATCATCGACGACGAGCACGGTGACGTTCCCGGAGGTGGAGACCCGCGGCGTCTCACTCATCTCGGAGCACCTCGCTCGGCGGCGAGGTAGAGCAGCACCGCTTTGACGCGGCGGTTGAGATCGGGCTCCTCGGTGAGGCCGAGCTTGGAGAAGATCGAGTTCGAGTGCTTCTCGATGGCACGCGCAGAGAGGAACAGGGTGTTGGCGATCGCAATGTTCGATTTGCCCGAGGCGATCTCGGCGAGGATCTCGCGCTCGCGGTTCGTCAGTTGATCGATCGGTGAGCGCGGCTTGCGCGCCCGAGCCGAAACCAGCTCCTCGACGATCTTCGGGTCCACCACCGAGCCGCCGTTGGCAACCGCTTCGATCGCGAACAGCACCTCGTCGACGTCGGCGACGCGGTCCTTCAACAGGTAGGCGCGCCCGTCGGAGCCATCCTCGAACAGGGCATGCGCGTAGCCGGGTGTGGCGTACTGCGACAGGACCACGACGCCGATGCGTGGGTGATGTTCGCGCATCCACCGTGCCGCCTGGATGCCCTCGTCGGTGAAGGTCGGCGGCATGCGGATGTCGGTCAACACCACGTCGGGTGACTCTGCATCGACGAGGGCGACGAGATCGTCGTACGAACCGCACGTGCCGATCAGGTCGATGTCGTCGACCTGTGCGAACAGACGGGCCAACCCCTCGCGCAACAGCACGTTGTCTTCTGCCAGGAGCAGACGGATCGCCACGCCGTGATGGTACCGAACCCGGTCCGTGCCGCCAGGGTGGGTAGCCACACTTGGTGGGACGCAGGTAACACCAGACATGTGCGGTCACCCCCCTGTTCGAGCGCCCGTTCGATCCGTACCGTCGAAGACATGATCAACCTTCGCAACCGCCGCCGGCCCGCCCTCTCGATCGGCGTCGTCGCTGCGCTGTCGGTCGCCGCCAACGGGTGCGGCAGCGATGCCAAGACCGCCGCGACGACCGCCGCAACAGCATCCCCGAACACTGCTGCGCTGACCACCGCGAGATCGGCCGCCGCCGTGGCCACGACCGAAGCTGTCGCCACGACGGACGCACCAGACGCGACCGACGAGACGGCGACGCCGGCTGCGTTCGATGGGACCGCCTACTGCCGTGCCGAGGTGGCGCTGGAGTCGGCGTCGTCCGCCGCCGGCGATCCGTCCGAGGATCCAGTGGGCTTCGCCACAGCGCTGCTGCCGCTCGCCCAAGCGTCACAAGCGGCTGCCCCGGCCGAGCTCGCCGCAACGTTCGCCACCGAGACGGCCTTGCTCCAACAGGTGATCGACATCAAGGACGCCGACGTCCTCAACTCGCTCGACGTCTTGACCGTGCACGCGTTCGATGCCGCCAACTGCGCGTGGACGGGTGAGGAAGTGACTCTCGAGAGCTACATGTTCGACAACCTGCCATCAACACTTGGCGCCGGCGACTACGACTTCGAGGTCAACAACACCTCCACCGAGGCGCATCTGCTGCTGATCGTGAAGAGGAAGGCCGGCGTGACCGATTCCTGGGACGAGCTGCTGGCATCAGCCGATGGACAGGACAAGGTCGACACTGTCGCCGCAGCGTTCACCGCTCCCGGCGGGAGCGCCTACGCAGTGACCCACCTCGACGCTGGCGAGTACCTCGCCCTCTGCCCGATCTCGAAGGGCAGCACGGCCGAGACCGAGGGCACCGGCCCGCCGCACTTCACGCTCGGCATGCAGCAGGTCATCACGGTCAAGTAGTCGGCAGTCCGTCCTGGAAGTGAACAGTCCGTCCGCTGAGCCGTTGACAATCTAAGCCGATTGTCTTACGATCGCGTCGTGGCACGTTCGGGGGAACCGGCGCGACAAGCGCTCATCGAGCACGCCGAGCGACTGTTCGCCGAGCGTGGGATCGAAGGCGTGTCCCTGCGCGACGTCAGCGCCGCCGCCGGGCAGCGCAACCACTCCGCGGCGCAGTACCACTTCGGTGACCGTAGGGGCCTGGTCATCGCGGTGTACGAAGCGCGCATGCGCCTGGTCGACGAGCGTCGTCGCGTGCGTCTGGTCGAGCTCGACACCGATGGCCGGTCCGCCGATCTCGGCGCGCTGGTCGAGGCCGTCGTCGCGCCACTCGTCGAGATCGTCGCCGAGGCCGACGGCTGGTACGGCCGCTTCCTGGCCCGCACCCGATGGGACACCATGGCGTGGGACGTCGTTGCCCACCTCCCCGAGGCACACAGCATCCTCGAGGCCGAGCACCGCATCGTCGCGCTCCTCCACGATCTGCCCGATGGCGTGCGACGCAGCCGCGTCGACCAGTTGCTGACGCTGGTCGTCGGCACCATCGCCGGCTGGGAGTGGTCCCACCATCGCGGCGTGCCGCGCCTGTCACAGCAGGACCTCACCGCTGATCTCGTCTCCACCGCGGTCGCGCTGCTCGGCGCGCCGGTTCCCACATCACCACTCAGAGGAGTGCACGCATGAGCATCACGATCACCGAGCCGTCGACGGTCTTCCATCCCGGGCCCCATCAGCTGGTCCGCACGCCGGTCGGCTGGCAGGACCTGCCCTACACGAGGTTCACGCTGCAGCCGCTGTCGCCGACGATCGGCGCCGTGGTCAGCGGCGTGTCGATGGCCGACGCCGTCGACGCGGAGATGTTCGGCGAGCTCAACCGGGCCCTGCTGGAGTGGAAGGTGCTCTTCTTCCGCAACCAGCACATCACGCCGGCCGAGCACGCGACCTTCGCCTCGAACTGGGGCGCGCTGGAGAGCCACCCGTTCATCAAGCACCGCAGCGACCAACCCGAGGACATGCCCGAGGTCGTCCGGCTCGCCAAGGGTCCGAAGATGGCCGGCTACGAGAACACCTGGCACAGCGACGTCACGTGGCGTCTGACGCCCTCGCTCGGCTCGGTCCTGCGCGCGGTCGAGGTGCCCGAGGTCGGCGGCGACACGCTCTGGGCCGACATGGGCGCCGCATACGACGGCCTGAGCGATGCCACCAAGGAACGGATCGACGGCCTGCTCGCCGAGCACGACTGGATCAACAGCTTCGGCCGAGGCATGGATCCCGCCACCCGCGACGCGTTACGCCCCGACTTCCCGGCCGTGCACCACCCGGTCGTGCGCACCCATCCTGAGACCGGACGCAAGACGCTGTACGTCAACCAGGCGTTCACTCAGCACATCGTCGGCATGGACCCGGACGAGAGCCGTGACCTGCTCGAACACCTCTACCTGCGCGCCGCCTACCCGGAGTTCCAGTGCCGCTTCCACTGGCAGGCCGGCGACGTCGCGTTCTGGGACAACCGCTCGACCCAGCACTACGCGACGTCGGACTACTTCCCGCAGACTCGCGTGATGGAGCGGATCACCGTCGTCGGTGACCGGCCGGTCTGATCACTTCGTGCGGAGCCCTCCGGCGATGCCGACATCGATGCCGGCGAGCACACTGTCGACGACGGCTGCGATGAGCTCGTTCGTCAGGGGCATGCGCCGGACGAGCTTGGTGTAGACGAGGGGTCCCGACAGCAGGGTGACGGTCAGGTCGACGTCGAGATCGGCGGACACCTCGCCGCGCGCGATCGCCCGTTCCAGCACCTCAGTGGCGAAGCGGCGCTTCTGATCGGTCTGCGCGCGCACCAGACGATTGAGCTCCGGGTCGCGCTGGGCGGCGTCCATGAGCGACATCATCATGTCGCCCAGGCGGCCTTCGTAGGAGGCCTTGGTCATCCCGCTGAAGCAGGAGATGAGGTCCTCTCGCAACGAGCCGCTGTCGGTGACGAGAGGGATCGAGGTACATGCGTGCACGGCCTCGACCACGAGGACCTGCTTGCTCGGGAAGTGGCGGTAGATCGTCGACTTGGCGACGCCGGACCGGTTGGCCACCTCGTCGATCGACAACCGCTCGACTCCAACCGCGGCAACGAGCTCGACGGTGGCGTCGAGCACCTGTTCGCGGACTCGCTCCGCACGGGAGACAGCTGGGGTCACCATCGCTCCGGAAGCGTAGCGGTTTTCTGTGGGCCCGGGATCGTGAACCGCAAATGAACGGAAACGTGGTTGTGCGCGCTCGGATCGATCGCTACGGTACCGTAGCGATTCGCAAGGAGGCGCCGACATGAACACCCCCCAACAGACTGATTCCGAGCACGCGGTCATCGACATCGACCCCGTGGTCTTCGATCGGCGGTGGAAGATCCTCGCCGTGCTGTGCACGAGCCTGATGGTCGTCATCGTCGGCAACACCGCACTCAACGTCGCCCTTCCCACCCTGGCGCGAGACCTCAACGCATCGACATCGGCGCAGCAGTGGATGGTCGATGCATACGGTCTGGTGTTCGCCGGGCTGCTGCTGACGGCGGGCACGATCGGCGACCGCTACGGCCGCAAGGGAGCGCTGCAGGTCGGTCTCACGATCTTCCTGGCCGGCTCGCTGCTCGCCGCGTTCATGGACAGCGCGAACGCGATCATCGTCGGTCGTGCGGTGATGGGCTTCGGCGCAGCGTTCGTCATGCCGGCCACGCTGTCGATCCTCACCAACGTCTTCCCCCCGCACGAGCGCGGCAAGGCCATCGCCATCTGGGCCGGCGTGTCCGGTGGCGGTGCAGCGATCGGCCCGGTCGCGAGTGGCTTCCTGCTCGAGCACTTCTCGTGGGGTTCGGTGTTCCTCGTCAACGTGCCGATCATCGCCATCGCGCTCGCTGCCGGTTACATCCTGCTGCCCAAGTCCAAGGACCCCGATCCGGATCGTCTCGATCCCACGGGCGCGCTGCTGTCCATCGCCGGTCTGAGCGCCCTCGTCTACGCGATCATCGAGGCGCCGCACAACGGCTGGGCGAGTGGCAGCAGCCTCACCCTGTTCGGGGTCGCCATCGTCCTCCTCGGCCTGTTCCTGTGGTGGGAGATGCGCACCAAGTTCCCGATGCTCAACCTGCGCTTCTTCCTGGATCCGCGCTTCGGCGTGGCATCGGGCGTGATCACGCTGACGTTCTTCGCGATGTTCGGCTTCTTCTTCCTCATGACGCAGTACTTCCAGCTGGTGCTCGGCTACGGCACGCTGGAAGCCGGCGCCAAGCAACTGCCCTTCGCTGCGATCCTGATGACCTGCGCCCCACGCGCGCCCGGTCTGGCGGCGAAGTTCGGTGCGAACAAGGTGGTGGCGTTCGGCCTCTCGGGCGTGACGATCGCGATGTTCCTCTTCGCTGTCGTCGGCAAGGACACCTCGTACGCCGCGATCTTGCCGATCACGATGATCATGGCGTTCGGCATGGCGATGATCATCCCGTCGATGACCGGCTCGATCATGTCGGCGGTGCCGATGGGCAAGGCCGGTGTCGGCTCTGCGATGAACGACACGACCCGCGAGTTGGGCGGCGCGCTCGGCGTCGCTGTGCTCGGCAGCCTCGTGGCCAGCCGCTACGGCACCAAGCTGGTCCCCGCGCTCACATCATTGACCGGTCCGCTGCGGGCCAAGGCCGAAGAGAGCCTGGCCGGTGCGTTGCAATCGGCGAAGCAGATCGGCGGCGCCGACGGCGTGCGGGTGTCCACCATCGCTCGCGACGCCTACGTGTCGGGCATGCACCTCGCCGGCATCGTCGCCGGCTGCGTCGCGCTGGTCGCAGCGGTTGTGGTCTACAGGTACCTGCCTGCGAGCAACTCGCACAGCGGACCGGCGGCAAGCAGCGCACGCCCCAGCACTGCCGTCACCGTCGCTGAGGTCGATTCCGTCAGCTGATGCACGTCGGGCCACTTCTCCGCGGGAACTCCTAAGGTGCAGGCATGAAGTACATCAAGCTCGGTTCCACGGGTCTCGACGTCTCCGCGATCTGCCTCGGCTGCATGAGCTACGGCGTCGCCGATCGCGGAACGCATGAATGGACGCTGGACGAAGAGGCCAGCCGTCCGTTCATCCAACGCGCGGTCGAGGCCGGGATCAACTTCTTCGACACCGCCAACGTCTACTCCGACGGCACCAGCGAAGAGATCGTCGGTCGTGCGCTGAACGATTTCGCCAAGCGCGACGAGATCGTCCTGGCCACCAAGGTGCACGGTCAGATGCACGCCGGACCGAACGGGCGGGGCCTGTCGCGCAAGGCGATCATGGCTGAGATCGACAACAGCCTGCGCCGGCTCGGTACCGACTACGTCGATCTCTACCAGATCCACCGCTGGGACCGGAAGGTGCCGATCGAGGAGACGATGGAGGCCCTGCACGACGTGGTCAAGGCCGGCAAGGCGCTGCACATCGGGGCGTCGTCGATGTGGGCGTGGCAGTTCGCCAAGGCCCAGCATGCCGCCGAGGTCAACGGGTGGACCAAGTTCGTCACGATGCAGAACCACTACAACCTGCTCTACCGCGAGGAAGAGCGGGAGATGATGCCGCTGCTGCTCGACCAGGGCGTCGGCAGCATCCCATGGAGCCCACTGGCGCGCGGCCAGCTGACCCGGGTCGGTGGCAGCACGATGCGCAGCGAGACGGACCAGTTCGGCAAGACGCTGTACAAGTCGGCCGACGACTCGATCATCGCTGCGGTTGCGGAGATCGCCGAGCACCGTGGTGTGCCGATGGCCCAGGTCGCGCTCGCCTGGGTGGCGGGTCACCCCGCGGTGTCCTCGCCGATCGTCGGTGCGACCAAACCCCAGCACCTCGAGGACGCGATCGCCTCGGTCGAGCTGACCCTCGACGACGACGAGCGCGCCGCGCTCGAGGCGCCGTACACGCCGCAGCCCGTCCAGGGTTTCTGACCCGACAGCCCTTACTGCGGCGAGGCGATCTGCACGTACAGCACACTGCCCGTGATCATGTTCGCACCCTTGGCCGGCTGCTGGGTCAACACGACGTTCTGCTGCTGCGTCGGGTCGAGCTGATGCTGCTCGACCAGGTTCCACCCGTTGTTCTTGGCGAGGTCGCGCACCTTGGCGATGTCCATCCCGACGAGGTTGTCGAGCACTTGCACGTCGAGCTGATCAAGGGTCGCCTTGGCCTTGGAGAGGTCGTCCTGCGTCGTCTTCAAGGATGCGTTGGCCTTGGCCAGATCGTCCTGGGTGGACTTGAGCGAGGCGTTCGCAGTGTCGAGCTTGGTCTTGGAGTCGGCGAGCTGGTTCTGCAGATCGGTGATCGTCGCCTGGTTCGCCGCAGTCTGGGAGTTGGCGACGTCGACGGTGTCGAGGGTGGCCTGCAGCTCGATCCGATTGTTCTCCGACTCCGTCAACTGATTCTGGAGATCGGCGGACTGCTGCTGCAGGGTGGCGACCTGCGCGGTGAGGTCGTCGCGCGCCTTGGTCAGCGTCGCGATCTGCTGGTTGGTGTCACCCGCCACCGTCGCCGCGGTGTCGGCCGAACTGGCCGACAGCGACAGCAGCTGGTCGAGCTTCGGGTACGGGGTCGGCAGGACCACGTGCCCCTGCTGCTGCGCCTGCGCGATCAGCAGCGAGAAGATGTCGTTGACCCGGGCATCGAACGCAGCCTGGTCCTGCGACGAGATCGACGTGACCGTGGTGCTCGCGCCGAGGTCGGTGGGCAGCACGGATGGCGACGTCGTGGACAGATCCTGGTTGTTGCTCTTGGACGAGTGACCGACGAGGTAGCCGAGCACGGCGCCGACCACCAGTGCCACGAACGCTCCGATGAACACCGCGCCCCAATCCCGTTGCGGTGCCGGCGCAAGCGGCATCAGCGGGGGTTCGACGACGGGGATCGGCGCCAACCGCTGCGACGCCGCACCGATTTGCGTGGCCGACGCGGCCGTCTGCGCCGCCGTTGCCGCGTATTGGGCGCGCGCCTCGGGCATCGCCTGCGTCGGCAGACCACCGTTGGTGTCGGTGTAGTCGGGAGTGGCCGGCACGATCTTGATCGGTTCGGTCGAGCCACCCATCGCGTTCAGGCGGTCCCAGGAACTTCCGGATTGATCAGACATGGCAACCAGTTTCCCTCATCTGCACCAGCGAAACCTCCGCGGGCGCATCTCCGCCGTTGAATCCGACCGGGGTCAGTGCCAGCTCGCGCTCGATCGAGCTGCAGCGTGGATCACATCGATCTGTGGTGCGTTGAGCGCAATCGGAAGTGTCGTGAGCCACGCGCGCATCCGCCGACGCGTGGTGACGTCGACGTCGGTCGGCTGTTGGGCGATCTTGAAGTCGTCCAGCCCGACGAACACGATCGCCGCCCGCACCGGCACCGTGAAGCCACACGACCGCGACAGCAGACGGCTGGCCCGCTCGGCTTCGAACCGTGAGTTCCGCAAGTAACGCGACGGATGCCCGTTGACGCGCACTGCGTGCTCGCCGACCCACACCCGCCCGCCGGGATGGCACTTGGTGTTCAGCGTGAAGACTCCTGGTGGCCCGATCACGACGTGGTCGATGTCGCTGCCGTGATCGCCGACCTCCACCGCGTGCAGGACCCGCCACTCCGTCGGCAACTTGGCCAGCTCGTCGCCGACCTCGCGCTCGCCCTTGGCGCCGATTCGCCATGCGCGCTCGTCGGTCTTCATCCCGAACGCGCGGGCGATGAGGTTGAGCACCGGCGCGGACGAGTGGACCTCGTCCCGCTTTGCCCGTGCGGCCGCGCCGGCGACGTTGGCGGCGAGGTCACGCACGGGCGCTGCGGTCCCGTCTGTTTCGATCGAGCTCACCGGCTGCAGCCATCGCGCTGCGCAATGGGCCATTGCCTCGGCGTGCTCGGGCGACAGCACGACGACGGTCTCGGACCGGAGATCGATGTGCCCGATCTGGGTCCCGTCGGCTGTGTTCACGTAGACGCGATCCTGGCCGTAGCGCCTCCAGCGAACTTCGGTGAGCTGATCCACGGTTCTTGTATCGGAGGCGTCCGCCGATGTATGAGGAGAATCTTGCCGAAATCTTGCGGCAGTCCGTGCCGATCAGTCGAGCAGACCGGCGTCGTGGGCGAGGATCGCGACCTGCACGCGGTTGTGGAGATCGAGCTTGGTCAACAGCCGGGACACGTGGGCCTTCACGGTGGCCTCGCTCATGAACAGCGTCGTGCCGATCTCGGCGTTCGACAGTCCCTGTGCGACGGCGATCAACACCTCGGCCTCGCGCTCGGTCAGCAACTGGGTGCGGGCCAGCGCGGCGGCCTGCTTGCCCGATGTCCCGTCCGAGAAGTGGCGGATCAAGCGGCGAGTCACCGTCGGAGACAGCATCGCCTCGCCCGCAGCGACGACGCGCACGGCGTTGATCAGCTCGGTCGGCGGTGTGTCCTTGAGCAGGAACCCGGTGGCGCCGGCCTGCAGGGACTGCATCACGTAGTCGTCGAGGTCGAACGTCGTCAACACGATCACACGCGGCGGCTCGGGCAGCTGCAGGACGCGGCGGGTCGCTTCCAGCCCGTCGAGCCGAGGCATGCGGATGTCCATCAGCACGAGATCGGGCCGATGGGCGCGCACGGCGTCGACCGCATCGGCGCCATCGCTCGCCTCGCCGACCACGCGCAGATCGTCGGTGGATTCGAGGATCATCCGCAGCCCGGCGCGCACGAGGTGCTCGTCGTCGATGATCACGATCCGCGTCGTCGGCCGCTCGCTCATGTCCGCGACACCGGGCGCACCGCGAACTCGTCGACCAACCACGGCAGCGAGCCACGAACGCGGAACCCGCCCTCCGCCGTCGGGCCGGCAGCGAACGTGCCACCGACGAGCTCGAACCGTTCGCGCAGACCCACCAGCCCGAGACCCGATCCCGGAAGCAGCAACCCGGCACCGACCGGAGCGAGGTTGACGATCTCGATGTCCAACCGGCCGCCCGGCCGGCCGTCGAACCGCAACGTCGTCGCGGCATTGCGGGCGTGCTTGTGCACGTTGGTGAGCGCCTCCTGGACGAGACGGAACGCGGCCCGTCCGATCAGTTCCGCCGTCGGCTCGGTCAGATCGGCCGATCCGGTGATCGTCACCGGCAGTCCCGCCAGACGTGACGACTCGACGAGCGCCGGGATGTCGGCGAGGGTGGCTTGGGGTGCCAACGACGTTCGCACGTCGCCGTTCGCATCGCGCAGCACGCCGAGCACCTCGCGCAGGTCCTCCAACGCCTGCCGTGCCGTCTGACGGATCAACGCGGCAGACGCGCGAACGGTGTCGTTGGAGGGATCGTTGGTGACCTCCAGCGCTCCGGCCTGCAGCGCGATCAGCGAGACCTTGTGGGCCAGCACGTCATGCATCTCGCGCGCGATCCGGGTGCGCTCGTCGAGACGGCCGCGCTCCTCGCGCACCTCGCGCTCTGCCTCGGCCCGCTCGGCACGTTCCTTCAAGCTGGAGACGAGATCGCGCCGGACGCCGACGTAGGCGCCGACGGCGACGACGAAGCCGATGGCGAGGATCATGTTGACGAGATCGTGGACGAGGTCACCCTGGTCGACGGTCGAGTGCAACAGCGTCAGGCGAGGTCCGATCACCGCCGCCGCGATCGTGGCGACGGTCAGCGCGGCCGCAGTGCGATCGCGACGGCGAACGACGAACGTCGTCAGCCCGACCACTGCAGCCGCGGCGGCGCCCGTGAGCAACGTGACCGCGACGCCGACCAACGTGACCCAGAGCGGAAATCGACGGCGCCACCAGAGTGCAAGCGCGGCGCCGCCCGTCAGCACACCTTCGATGGCGACGGTCGGGGAGTGTCGACGGAGGTAGATGGTGTCGGCCGCAGCGATGAGGCAGACAGCGATCGCGACGATGTCGCGGGCGCGCGGCAGGTGCCGTTTGGCGCTGGCCCACTGCCTCGAGATCCGCTGCACGAGCCTCACCCTACGGCTCGGTCGCTGCGGCCACAGCCGACGAAAGTCGGTGAATCGTGCCTCGATCTCAGACTTTCGTCGGGGTCGAGCGTGACCGCGCGGCCGATGTGCTCCGGCCGGCCGAGGACGATCGTGGTCCCCATGATCACGGTCGAACACCTCACCAAGCACTACGGCGACCACGCCGCCGTCGACGACATCTCCTTCGAGTGCGCACCCGGCACCATCACCGGGTTTCTCGGACCGAACGGAGCCGGCAAGTCCACTGCCTTGCGGATGATCGCGGGTCTCACTCCACCGACATCCGGGGGCTCGACGGTGGACGGCGTGCAGTACTCGCAGCTGCCCAACCCGGGCCGAACGATCGGGCTGATGCTCGACGCCGCCGCGCAGCACCCCGGTCGCACGGGCCGAGAGACGCTGCAGCTGACCGCCGCACTGCTCGACGTCGACCGCAAGACGGCGGACGCGATGCTCGAGCGGGTGGGGCTGACCGGTGCCGAGAAGCGCCGGGTCAAGCAGTACTCGCTGGGCATGCGCCAGCGGCTCGGCATCGCCAACGCGTTGATCGGCGACCCACACGTCCTCGTGCTCGACGAGCCGGCCAACGGCCTCGATCCGATCGGGATCCGCTGGATGCGCGAGCTGCTCCGCGACTTCGCCGACCGCGGTGGCACCGTGCTGCTGTCGAGCCACCTGCTGCGCGAGGTGCAGGCCACCGTCGACCACCTCGTGATGATCGGTGACGGCAAGATCGTCGCCCGGGGCACGCTCGACGAGCTGCTCAGCACCGGCGGCACGTTCGTGTGCACACTCGACAACACGGCGTTCGCGGCGGACCTTGCGGCTGCCGGCCTGGCCCCACGACCCGCCGACGGTGGCATCACCGTCGATGCCGACGCCGAGCGCGTCGGCCGCATCGCTGCCTCCAGCGGCGCCGTCCTCACCGAGCTCCGAGCCGTCGGTGACGACGGTCTGGAGGAGCTCTTCTTCCGTCTCACCGATCCCACCACCGAACTCATCGGAGCCACGTCATGAACACATCCATTGCCACGCAGCCCACCCCGTCCTCGGTCCAGACGCGGGCTGAGACCGTTCCACAGCAGCGCCTCAGCCGGCTGTTCACGGTCGAGCTGCGCAAGACCATCGACACCAGATCGGGTCGCACGATGCTCGCCAGCGTGCTGCTGCTCTCGCTCGCCATCGCTGTGTGGGCAGCAGTCAAGTCGTTCAGCACCGAGGTGGAGTTCGGCGAGCTGCTCGAAGGCATCGCGCTGCCGATGACCATGTTGCTGCCCGTCGTCGGTGTGCTGGCGATGACGTCTGAATGGAGCCAACGAACTGCGCTCACCACCTTCACCCTGTCTCCGAGACGGACCCGGGTGCTGCTCTGCAAGATCGGAGCGGCGTTGGTGATCGGCGTCGTCATGACCGCCATCGCCGTTGCACTCGCACTGATCGCTTACCCGATCGCCACGTCACACAACGACGTGCTGCACAGCAACGCCGGCATGGGTGCCAGCATCGTCAGCATCTTCCTCGCGGCATCGCTGAACATCCTCATGGGAGCGGCCTTCGGAGCTCTGCTGTCCATCTCCGCCGCTGCGCTGGTCACGTACTTCGCCGCACCGCTGCTCTGGTCCACGCTCGGCACGCAGCTGTTCGGGTCCAGTGCCAGGTGGCTCGACATCACCGATTCCATCCACCGCATCTCGACCCGCGAGCTGAGCGGCACCTGGCCGCAGACGATCACCTCGATCGTCGTGTGGATCGTCGTCCCGACGGCAGTCGGTCTCTGGGTCAGTTCGCGGCGCGAGGTCAAGTGATCTGACTGCAGGGTCGGCTACCTTGCAGTGGGTGGGGAGAGCTCGTGTCGCACTGATCGCCATGGCGTTCGGACTCGTCGGGTGCTCGAGCTCGACCTCGCTCGCCCGGCAGCAGGTCGACTCCGGCGATGATTGCGTGGTCGCGATCGGCACGGCCGGGGCGGCGGTGTGCCCGGGGTCGGGCGAGCCCTTGGCGACGGTGCTGTCGACGACGACGACAGTGGCGATCGCCGAGTCGTCGCCGGCGGAGCCGCCGCAGCTGGGTCCGCAGTCCGTGAGCGATTGCGTGGAGTACATCCCGATCGGCGCGTACCTGGGCGACCCGAAGGCGACCGACCTGTGGAACTTCATCGGTCAGGACAGGTCGCGGCTGCAGCAGGTGTGCACCGGACTGGCGCAGTCCGATCCGGCGACGTTGCTGGCGATGTCGACGGCGCTCGCCACCTACAACGACACCCCGTAGTCGGGCGAGCTTCCGCGGGTCGAGGTCGACGGCGATTACTGTTCGATTCCGTGAGCAACCTCCCGCCTCCCGGGTCCTTCGGCGGCCCGTTCCCACCACAGCAGCCTCAGCCCGGGTTCCCACAGCCGGGCGCTCCGTTCCCGGCCCCGGGCGTGCCCGTGGCACCGGGCTATCCGACTGCTCCTGGCGGCCCGGGCGGTCCGGCCGGCAACCCGCCCTGGCACTCGACGATCCCGCAGGGGCTCGGCGTGGAGCCGCCGAAGAAGTCGAACAGCGGCAAGATCCTCGCCGGCATCATCGCCGCAGTCGCGCTGATCGGCGTCGGCGTGTACTTCGCGACGAAGTCCGACGACAAGAAGTCGGTCACGGAAGCGACCGAGCTCACGATCGACACCACGGATGCGGCCGACACCACCGACGTGCCGGACACCATCGTGCCCGAGACCCAGGCCACCGAGGCGCCCACCACCGAGGCCGCACCGAACACCACGGCCGCGCCGGACACCACCGTTGCCCAGACGAGCCCACCGATCACGTTGACCGTTCCGACGGTCGTCGCAACCACCGTGCCGACCGCGAGCACCGTGGCACCGCCGCCCAACGCCGTGCAGCTCGGCAACGGTGTGTACATCCCGCTGCCCGACGGCTGGACCGATTCGGTCTCCGGCAAGGTGCACACACTGGAGGGAGCCGATGGCAGCACGGACAAGGTCGGCGTGCAGATCGTCACCCGCACCCCCGGCGAATCGCCGGCAGATCCGCTCAACGAGTACATCGGCGGCTTCGTCAACGACTCGTCGGCGATCAGCTTCTCGCCGTCGTTCCGGTTGAGCGTGCCGAGCCCGACGAAGGCGTTCGAGTACGGCATGTACTACACCGAGTACGACGACACGGCAGACAACGGCGTCGGGTTGATCGGCGGGGTGTACCTCTTCCAGCGGGCCGACGGGTTGACGGCGATCTACGACACCTATGGCACCGACAAGACGATGGGTGTGCCGAACACGGAGTTCAACTCGTTCGTCAGCAGCTTCGCCAACGCACCACAGATCGACACACCGATCGATCTCCAACCGGCCGACACCTTCCGCCTCACCACGCCGACCCAGACGGTGACCGTCGGTGCGAACATCGGATTCGCGCTGGCCCCGGGGTTCACCGTCGTGTCGTCCGACGGTGGGGCCGCCAAGGTGACGTCGGGCAAGCTGACCTTCGCGGTCGACTACCTGCCCGCGCAGGCCAGCATCGACGCTGCGCTGCAGGCCGCGGAGGCCAACCTCGGCGCGGACAACCAGAACCTCGTCTTCAACACGGTCGACACCTTCGACGACTACAGCGGCAACAAGCACCAGGGTGTCAGCTGGAACGGCAACGCTGCCGACGGATCGCCGACCACCGGGACGATCGACGTGTACCTGGACCCGGACAGCACCAACGGGTTGGCCGTCATCCGCTCATGGGCGCCCACCGCCGATGGCAACGAGCCCGACGCCATCCCCGAGGGGTTCATGTACCGCAGTGTCGAGGACGAGCTGGCCGCGATCGGCATTCCGTGAGTCGTGCGTGACGGCGTGATCCGGCCGCAGCATCGGCCAGAATCGGATGGTGGCAGCTGACCAGACTCTCCGCACGGCACTGATCGACATCCTCGGACGATCAGCGATGACCCGGGACGCGATCGTCGAGGAGCTGATCGCGCGAGGTGCGTCGACGGGCGCGGCTGCGACCGTTCGCAAGACGGTCGATGCTGCCCTTCAATTGGACACGTCGTTCAGCGATGGTGCCGACGGAGTCGTGTACCTGCCCGCGCTGCTGGAGGGCACGTCGTGGACGGCGTGGATCGACGCGATCGATGCGCGCGACGGGTTCGTGCGCTCGGACCCACATCTGGGTCAGCTGACCTGGTGGCTGATCGCCGGTGACGTCGACGTGGTCGACGAGTCAGGTCGCCGGATCGGCCCGATCGAGACCGATGGGATCCTGCTCGGCGGCGTGGACACCGATGTGATCCTCATGCCCGAAGGCTCGCTCGACGGGCTGACCGACGGCTGGGCCACCGTGAGGGTGACCGGCGGATCCCTGTGCTGGACGCGCTGTGCGGAGCCGCCCGAGCCGCACGAGCGAATCGTCGCAGCGATCAGCGCCGGCTTCGCACGCAGCGTGGACGAGCGCGAGGACGCCGGGCTCGGGCTCGACGTTCCGTCCGGGCTCCGATTCGCGATGGGTGAGTCGGTCGTCCTGGAGGCGCTGATGGTCGATCGAGAGGCGTTCGTCGCGCATCCCGCGGCGCCGCTGCCCGAGCTGTTTCGTGCCGCAGGCCTCGAGGTGCGCCGGCAGGTGGTGGTCGAAGCAGGGTTCGACTGGGCCGCGTACGATGCCTGGACCCTGGGCAACCGCGTCCGGCTCAACTACGACCTCTCCTCGGCCCAGGTCGAGGAGCTGTCGATCGTGGTCGCTGCGCTCGCCGATCACGTGGCCGACGACATCGACGGCCTCGGTGCGGATGCCGACACGAGACAGTCGCTCGCCCGGCGTGTTGCCGCAGCGCTCGCGGACAGTGACGTGGCATTCGCGTTCTGGGAGACCAGCCTCGACGGCGACACCGAGCTGCCGGCACTCGTCAGCTTCGCGATGGCGGTTGCTGATGAGGTGCACGACGCAACGGCCCCGGGGCTCGGGTGGTTGCTGGCTCGTGCACTGGATTGGGGCGGAGAGGCCGTGCTGGCCGATCGGTTGTTGACCGAACTGCTGCCGCACGCGGGAGGTCATGCGTTGGTGCTCGAAGACGCAGCAGGGTTCGCCGCCGATCGTGGCGACGCCGCGACAGCCTTTCGCCTCCTGAGCGAGGCCGGCGTGGAACCTCCGGCGTTCGACGAAGAGGACGACGAGTTCGACGCGGACCCTGATCCTGCGCAGATGCTGCTGCTGGAGATCGCGCCGTGGGCCACCGGCCGTCCACGTGAGACGGCACGCCGCAACGACCCCTGCCCATGTGGCTCGGGTCGCAAGTACAAGGCCTGTCACCTCGGCCGCGAGGGCTTCCCGCTCGCCGAGCGCGCGCTGTGGCTGTACGACAAGGCCAAGCGGTTCATGCGCGCCCGAGGAGCGGACACCGCGATGGCCCTGGCCGAACTGCTGGCCGACGATGACGATCGGCTGTACGACGAACTCCTCGAGTCCGAGCTGGTGGCCGATCTCGTGCTGCACGAAGGTGACTGGTTCGACGAGTTCCTCGACAGTCGCAGCGAGCTGCTTCCCGACGACGAGGCGATCCTCGCTGCGCAGTGGCTCTTGGCGGAGCGCAGCGTGTTCGAGGTCGTCGGCATCGGCAAGGAGCAGATCGAGCTGCGCGACATCGGCAGCGGCGAACGGCTCACCGTCGTCAACGTGACACCGAACCACCAGACGCGGATCGGAGGGACGGTGGTCGGGCGGCCGCTGCCCGTCGGCGACGCCTACCGCGCCCTGGGTGGCATCGTCCCGATCTCGCCGACGTGGATCACGCCGTTCCTCGACGCGATCGCCTCGGACGACCCCGAGGAGCTCGTCGGCACCTACGCCGCGCTCTTCCGACCGCTGGGATCATCGACCGCCGACGGCGGGTGAGCCTCAGGACCAGGGCGTGGTCGGCTTGGGTTGCGTGACGCCGTCGACGATGACGTCGTCGATGCGCTCGTCGAAGAAGCACAGCAGGCCTTTGATCGTCGGCGACTGCGGGACGGGTTCGGCGTAGCTCCACACCGCATCGGAGATGGTGCGATCGCCGACGGTGAGTGACCAGTAGCTGGCGGTGCCCTTGTACGGGCAGACGCTCGCGGTCTCGTTGGCCGTCAACAGATCGGTGCGCACGTCCTCGCGGGGGATGTAGTAGCGGGTCGGGAGGCCGGTCTCGAAGAGCAGCACCGGGCGAGTGGTGTCGGCGACCACCTCACTGTTGACGACGATCTGCACATGACGCGAGCTCCGCAGTGCGTCGACCCGGTGATATGGATCGCGGGCGTGCTTGAAGACCTCTTCGTCCTCCTCGAACCAGTGGTCGACGCGGTCCCAGTAGAACGAGACCAGACCGGCCAGCTCGGGCAGCTGCTCGAGCGGCTCGGGGTAGTACCAGACGGCGTTCTCGACGAGGCGGTCGCCCACCTCGACGTGGAAGTAGGACGCTGTTCCCTTGCGCGGGCAGAACGTGTGCAGGTCGCTGTCGACGAGGAGCTCGGCGCGCAGAGAGGTTCGCGGGAAGTAGTACGCAGGCAGGTGATCGCGCTCGAACAGCACGAACGCGTCGATCGTGTCGACGATGGCCTCACCGTTGATCACGGCCCGGATCCGTCGCGCAGTGGGCTCGATGCGGACGTCGGGGAGGAGGTCCTTCGCGAATTGGATCGCAGTCGGCACGGGGATGGTCACCATTCGACGATCCGAACGCACTCGAGTTGCAGCATCTCGACGAGCTCGGCTGCGGTGTTGTTGTTGCGCACCTGCAACACCGCGACGGAGTTGAACGTGCGCGCTCGATCGTTGATGGCCTGCAACATGCGGTGGTCGAGGAAGGTGACACCCACCGCGTCGATGACCCACGAGTCGGCAAACGGTGGGCGGACGACCCGATCGAGCGACCGTCGGAACAGGTCGATGCCGTGGGTGTCGATGTCCCCCGCGATCGCGAGGTCGGCGTGAGCGTCGGGCGCGAACATGCGGAAGGGCACGGAGATGTCGTTGGACAGCGGATGGGTCGCGGCCAGCTCCAGCGAGTCGGCATGGTCCACCACCCGTGTGTCGTACCCGCACATCGCCGTGAAGCCGTGCCCTTCGGCCATGAACCTGTCGACGAGGTGCTCGCGGCGCACGAACGCATCGCGACGCTGGGGGTCGGTGATGATCAGGGTGCAATCGCCCACAGCGCGCAGCCCGGTGAAACCATCAGCGACCGCCACGGCCGTGGCATCGGCGCAATCCTGGGCCAGCGACTCGGGGTCGTCGGGCGAGTCGATGGAGAACGAGTCCGACATCGGTGCAACGACCAGCGCACCGAGGCGGATGAGGCCGTCGAGATCGCCCAGCCGGCGGAGATCGTGGTACATCTCCTCCACCGTGCCGAGGCCGCGGTACATGATCCGCTGTCCAGCGACCAGGCCTTCGGCGAGGAACTCTGCGGCGCGCTCGCCGAACTCGGACGCGTCGGAGTAGCCCCAGCACAGATGGTCGTCGATCTCGCGACCGCCGACCGTGTGGACCGTTCCGCACGCCCTCATGACCGCGTGGACCGTACCCTTGGTGAACTGATGTGACAAGGCACGCGCAGCGAGAACTTCGTCGCGATCGTTGGTTTTGTCCGATTCATCCGAGGCACGAGGAGGCACGGCGAAGTGACGGACCGGTTGCGGTACGAATTGGACGGGGCGGTGGCGCGGATCACGCTCGACGACGGCAAGGCGAACGCATTGTCGCCGGCGATGCTGGCGGAGATCGATGGTGCGGTCGATCGCGCCATCGCCGACGACGCGATGATCGTGCTGCGCGGTCGAGACGGTCTGTTCTCGGCCGGCTTCGACCTGAAGGTGATCCGCGGCGGGGGGCTGGAGATGGTCGACATGTTGCGGGCCGGTTTCGAGCTGGCCGAGCGGCTGCTGTCGTTCCCGAAGCCCGTGGTCATCGTCTCGACCGGCCACGCCCTCGCGATGGGTTCGTTCCTCCTGCTGTCCGGCGACTACCGCGTCGGGATCACCGGTCCGTACAAGTACGCGGCGAACGAAGTGGCGATCGGGTTGACGATGCCGCGGGCGGCCGTCGAGATGCTCCATCAGCGGCTGACCCCGGCAGCGTTCAATCGTGCCTGCATCCTGGCGGAGACGTTCACTCCCGACGGCGCCGTGACGGCCGGGTTCCTGGACCGCGCGGTTGCCGCTGAGGAGCTGGACGAAGCAGTCGATGCACTCGTCGCGACGCTGGGGGTGCTGGACATGCGCGCCCATGCCGCGACCAAGCTGCGTGCCCGCGAGCCATCGCTGACGAGGCTGCGCGCCGGCATCGAAGCCGACGATGCGGACCTGCGCCGGTTCCTCTGAACAGGCCCGGTACGCTGCCGTCAGCCACGACGATCGGGAGTTGCACCATGGACGACAAGCAGATCCTCAGCGACATCGAGGCACTCGTGCACGAAGAGCGCGAGCTCGAATCGAAGGCGATCGCGGACTCGTCGCCGGCTCACGCCGCGCGGATCCGTGAGATCGAGGTCGCCCTCGACCGGTGTTGGGACCTGCTCCGCCAGCGCCGGGCGCGCAAGTCGGCCGGTCTCGATCCAGACGGGGCGGCCCTTCGCCCGGCGAACGTCGTGGAGGGCTACCAGCAGTAGTCGTCGCGCACTGCCGGTTGCCGCCTCGATGTCGATCACCCTGCGCGCCGTCGCGCCGACGGAAGTCGACGACGCGATCCCGAAGATGGACGCGGTGATGCGGCGTGCGTACAAGGCTCCCTCGTTCCGCGCCCAGATCGGTTGGTACGCGGCCGTGCAGCCGGACGGTCTGGTGGTGGCCGAGGACGCCGGCGAGATCGTCGGCACCGGCTGCGGCATCGCCTATCCGGATGGCGGCTTCGGCTGGATCGGGCTGATCGGCACCGAGCCGACTCACGAACGGCGGGGCATCGGCGCGTTGTTGACCGAGCGGGTGGCCGAGGTCCTGGCCGGGCACGGCTGTGATGCTGCGCTGGACGCGTCGGCTGCCGGTGGGCCGTTGTACGAGCGGATCGGCTTCACCGATCACGGCCCGACGCGCGTCGTCGCCGTGCCCCGGCGCGGCACACCACATCCCCGGGTCCTACCCGTCGGTCCCGACGACTTGGCCGCGTTCTCCGCCTACGACGCCGGGGTGTTCGGCGCCGATCGCTCGGCGCTGCTGGCGCTGCTGGTGGCCCAGTATCCGGGCCGATCCGGCCTCGTACGCGGCACGGACGGGGCGGTCGTCGGCATCGTGCTCGCCCAGCACGTGACGGTCGGTCCACTCGCCGCCGACGACGCCGACACCCTGGCCGAGCTCGTCGCTTTCGCCGGCGCGCTGCCCTGGAACGACGATGCCCGGATCTGCGTGCCGCCGGAGAGCGGACACCTCGACGCTCTGCTCGCGTTGGGCTGCGTGCCCGGCCGGGACCTGCGCCACATGCGCCGTGGCGTCCCGCTGTTGCCCGGCCGCACCGCCGCCTACGCCGGCCGGATCAGCCTCGGCATCGGCTGACTCATTGCGCCTTCGCCGCAATGAACCCCAGCGATGGGCCGAAGGCCGTCAGAGGCTCCGCCGGAGTGGGCTACGTGCGGGTCGCGACGATGATGACGGCGTCGAGGACGTACAACGGGTGATGGCGGTCCCCGCCGGAGAGGTACGGGGCGCGGGTGATCGCTTCGATGTGGAGGCCGTGGTG
>JAOBWQ010000649.1 GCA_025463425.1 Ilumatobacteraceae bacterium
CACCATGTCGGAGAACGCGAGGGTGATGACCCGGCGGAGGAGCTCGGAGATCTCCTCGACGTCGACAGCGCTGTCGGTGCCGATGACCTCTTTCATGAAGATCTCCGGGTTGGCGATCCTGACGACGCACATGCCGTTGGCGCGGACCTGGACCATCTTGAAGTCGGGGTCGCGCACCGTCACTGGCGTCGGCGTGCCCCAGCGCAGGCTGGTGACGGGTCGGGTGTTGATGAAGTAGACCTCGCTGCGGAAGGGGCTGTCGAAGCCGTACTTCCAACCCTGCAACGTGCTCATGATCGGCAGGTTCTCGGACTTCAACTCGTAGTTGCCCGGATCGAAGGTGTCGGCCATTGCACCGCGGTAGACGAAGATCGCCTTCTGGCCCTCGCGAACGATCAGCTGGGCGCCGTTCTTGATCTCGTTCTGGTAGCGCGGAAAGCGCCACGCGAGCGTCGAGTGAGAGTCGTCGATCCACTCGATGATGTCGACGAACTCGTTCTTGATCTTGCTCATCAAACCCATGCTGCGCATCCTTCCATCCGGTCAACCAGACCGAGTGTCACCATAGTTCTCGGCACACGATCGTCGGATGACGAAGGGGATTCGTTACGGCGTCTCGCTGCGCCACTTGAGGCCATCTGCTTCCATCTGCACGAACCGTCGGCACTTGCGCCCGAACAGCAACGACATCAGTCCGGCGAGCGCACCCGACTGCTCGAAGACCAACGTCGCATCGGTGCCACCGTTCGCCGCCGCACGGACGCTGTGGACGCCGGTCGAGATCAGCCCGGGGTTGCGGGCTTGCCACGTGAACGACTCACCGGGCGCCAGCTCGGTGACGGTCCACGTCGCCGCAGGCATGCCCGGCTGACGAACCTCTGCCGTGGTGCCGACCGCGAACGGCCCGGCATCGATCACCTTCACGGAGGTGATCGACTTCGTCCAGGACGACCAGTCGGCCACGCCGGACATGATCGACCAGACGTGATCGGGCGATGCGTTGATGTGGAAGGTGTTCTCGACTCGCATGACTCTAGATGTACCATCTGGTACATGCCGACGCAACCCAATTCGGACCTCGACATCGGCCCCAGGGAGCGGCTGATCGAGGCAGCCGTCGCGCACGCGGCCGAGCACGGGCTCGGCGACACCAGCTTGCGTCAGCTGGCGCTCGCGCTCGGCACGAGCCACCGGATGCTGATCCACCACTTCGGCTCGAAGGAGGGATTGCTCGTCGAGGTCGTCCGGCGGGTCGAGCGGCAGCAGCGAGTGGTCCTGGACGAGCTCCGCGCCGGACTCGATCCCGGCGCCGAGGGTGCCACGGCGGAGCTGGGCAGCCGGTTCTGGGAGAGCCTGACGGATCCAGCGGTGCAGCAGCACGAGCGGCTGTTCTTCGAGGTCTACGGCCAAGCCCTGCAGGGGCGGGCGTGGGCGATGCCGATGCTGGACGGGATCGTCGACGACTGGGTCGGCCCGATGGCCGAGCTGCTCGAGGCCCACGGCGGGTCTCCGACGACCTCGCGCGTCGACGCGCGGCTGGCGGTCGCGGTTGCGCGGGGACTGCTGCTCGACCTGTTGGCCACGGGCGAGGATGCAGCGGTTGGCGCGGCGATGGCCCGGTTCGAGGAGCTCTTCACGAATATGGTGGCTCGATGACCGAAGTGCTTCATGGCGGCCGCGTGTTCACATCCGATCCGAACGATCTCTGGGCAGAGGCGATCGCGTTCGATGGCGAGCGCGTCATCCACGTCGGTGACTACGCGAGCGCGGTCGATGCGGCCGGCGCGGGCGCGACCCTCACCGACGTCCGCGGCGGGGTCGTGCTGCCCGGCTTCGTGGATGCCCATGCCCACCTGACGATGACCGGCGATGCCCTGCTGCGTGCGCAGCTGCGCGCGGCCCGCGACATCGGCGCGATCCGGGGCTCCCTCTCCGCATGGGCAGCCGCGAACCCCGACGCGCCGCGCATCGTCGGTGTCGGATGGTTGTACTCGGCGCTGCCCGACAGCCTGCCGACCCGCCAGATGCTCGACGTCATCGACGATGACCGCCCGATCTACGCCGAGGCCGCCGACCTCCACTCGTGCTGGCTCAACTCCGCAGCACTTGCCGAGCTCGGCATCGATGCGAGCACGCCGGACCCGATCGGAGGCCGGATCGTGCGCGACCCGGTCACGGGTGAGGCCACCGGTCACCTCCTCGAGAACGCGAGCGTGAACACGGTGTGGCCACTTCTGGCCAACGTCGACGAGGCCACCAACGACGCTCATCTCGCTGCCGCCGTCGCCGCGTACAACTCGAGCGGCGTCACGACCGCAGTCGACATGGCCGTCGAGGGCGAGATGCTGTCGACGATGCAGCGCGCCGACGCCGCAGGCACGTTGACCGTGCGCGTCATCGGGCATTGGCTCATCCATCGCACGGGTGACCCGGCCACCGAGCTCGGTCAGGTCGAGAAGGTGATCCGTCTCGTCGATCGCCTGGCCGCGACGCCCTCGCCCAACCTGCGGATCGCCGGGATCAAGATCATCGCCGACGGCACCATCGACGGCTGCACGGCGGGGATGATCAACCCGTACGCCAACGGCTCGAACTGCGATCCGATCTGGGATCG
>JAOBWQ010000655.1 GCA_025463425.1 Ilumatobacteraceae bacterium
CGAGTGAAGAACCGGTCAGGCCCTTCCCGAGAGAGCTCGCCACCCCACCCGTCACAAAGATGTGCTTCGGCATATGCCACTCCCGTCAAACGACAACCACGACGGGATATCAGTGTACCGCAACACGCCGAGCCGAGGGTCGATTCACGTTGCGTGTGACCTGCATCTTCACGAGTTCGGTGCGGGCACGAGTGTGGGATTGCCGTCAGCGCGGCAGCTGGCGGCGGGCCAGCAGCTCGATCGCGTGCTCGCGCGCCGACTTGCTGGCGTTCATCCCGGAGAGCATCCGCGCCACCTCGTCGACCCGCTCGTCGCCCGCCACGATCTCGGCGGTCGCAGTGGTCACGTTGCGATGCACGTGCTTGGTGACGACGATCTGGGTCGACGCGCAGGCAGCGACCTGCGGTAGATGGGTGACGACCAGGACCTGGTGCTGAGCGCCCAGCTTGGCGAGCGCGTCACCGATCGCGACCGCCGCGCTGCCGCCCACGCCGGCATCGACCTCGTCGAACACGAGCGTGCTCGGCTCCTCGGACAGCACGAGGCGCAGGGCCAGCATGCTTCTGGCCAGCTCTCCGCCACTGGCCACCCGGTTGAGCGGCAGCGGCGGCGAACCAGGGTTCGCCGCCAGCAAGAAGCTGACCTCGTCGCCCGGATCATCGCCGACCTGCACCTCGACCCGTGCGTTCGGCATCGCCAGCTCGCGCAGGTTGCTCTGCACGGCCGATGCGAGCTGGGGAGCGCTGCGACGGCGGTGTCGCCCGACGACTGCGGCAGCAGCGGCCTCGGCGGCCAAGGCCGTCGTTCGCTCGTGCTCCAACGCCTCGGCGCGTGCGTCGTAGCTCCCCAGCTCGGCCAGGCGCTCGCTGATCGCTGCGTGGAACTCGATCACCTCGGCGAGCGTGTCGCCGTACTTGCGGCGCAGGTCGCGCAGCATCTGCCGACGCTCACGCACCTCGACCAGGCGCTGCGGGTCTTCGTCGATGCCCTCGGCGAGATCGCGCAGGTCGCTGGCGATGTCGCCGAGATCGGCCGCTGCCGAGCGCAGTCGATCGGCCACCTGGACGAACGGCGTGCGGGTGCCGAGTGCGGCGATGGCTGCCCCGATGGTGTCCAGCGCGCCGTCGTCGTCGGCGATCACGGTCAGCGCCGTCTGCGCCGATTCACGGTGCGCCACCGCCCCGGCCAGCAGGTCCTCCAACTCGGTGAGCGCGTCCTCTTCGTCGTCGCGCTCCAGGTTCGCCGAGTCGATCTCCGCGACCTGGAACCGGAGCAGATCGATCTCTCGGGCCCGAGAGCGAGCGTCCCCGCCGAGCGCAGCGAGGGAGGCGTCGATCTCGGTCAGCCGGGCCCGTGCGGCGCGCAGCGGTGCGAGGTCGACCGATCCGAAGTGATCCAGCGCAGCACGCTGTGTGCCGGCGCCGAGCAGGCTCTGGTGGGCGTGCTGTCCGTGGAGATCGACCAGCCGGGCCCCGATCTCGGCCAGCGTCGCGACCGTGGCCAGCCGGCCGTTGACATAGGCGCGCGAGCGCCCCTCGACGGGCACGACCCTGGCCAGCACGAACTCGGTCTCGCCATCCGGTCCCGCTGCGCCGCCGCCGGATCGGTCCGCTGCGTCGACGACGAACCGGCCCTCGATGCGTGCCTCGGCGGCCCCGGGGCGCACGATCGTGGCGTCGGCACGACCCCCGACGAGGAGGTTGATCGCCTCGACCAGCATCGTCTTGCCGGCGCCGGTCTCGCCGGTGAGGGCCGTCAGGCCGGCGCCGAAGACGAGATCCAGCGTGGCGATGACGCCGAGGTCCTCGATGTGCAGTTCGGTGAGCATGGAGGGATCGGGCTTTCGTGGGACCGGCAGGCGCCGGACGGCTCAGCGATCGGTGAGACCGAACTTCGCCTTCAGGATCTGGTGGAACCGGCGTGGGCCGAATCGCACGAAGCGCGCGGTCTGCGCCGCGGGAACGCAGGTGAGGGTATCGCCCTCGTGCAGGGTGACGACGCGCTGACCGTCGACCGACACCTCCACGGCGCGGTAGCCGGTGACCTCGATCACGATCGGCTCGCCCGGGTCGAGCACCAGCGAGCGATCGAACAGCATGTGCGGCGACACCGGGGTGAGCAGCATCGCGCGATGTTGCGGCGACACGACCGGGCCTCGCGCTGACAGCGAGTACGCCGTCGAGCCGGTGGGGGTCGCAACGATCAAGCCGTCGGCCGCGTAGGAGGTGAAGAGCGCACCGTCGATGCTGACGAGCAGGTGCACGGTGTGGCCCGACTCCCCCTTCTCGAGCACGACCTCGTTCATCGCCCGCCACGTCTCCGTGGGGTCATCGCTGCCGACCCGAGCGACGGTGATCTGCAGCATCATCCGCTCTTCGATGTGCCAGGCCGGCGATGTCTGGTCGCCCGCGGGCTCCTCGCCCGCGAACCAACGCTCCAGCGCCGGGATCAGGGCCGGCGGCTCGATCTCGGTGAGGTAGCCGAGCACCCCGACGTTCACGCCGATGATCGGCACCGGGGCGCCATCGAGGCACTTGATCGTGCGCAGCATCGTGCCGTCCCCGCCGAGGCAGACGGCAAGTCCCGCTTCGCTGGGCGGACGGTCGCTGCCCAGCTCGCGCAGGGCGAGGGCCTCGGCGTCGCCCGTCGACAGCCATGCGTCGTGGCCGTGGGCGCGCAACCAGCTCGCTGCCGCCTGGGCGAGCGCAGCTGCCTCGGTGCGCTCGTGGTGGGCGACGATGAACACGGATGTCACGGGTGCGATCCTTGCCGAGGGGTGCGCGCATGTACAAGGAATTCCCGGTTGCCATCGGCCCCGGTCAGCGACGACCCGGTCCACGCGACCACCGTGCAGTGGTGGCCGACCAACGCGTCCTCGATCTCGCCGACCACTCGGTCGTGGATCGCCGGGTCGCTGATCACGCCCTTGCCCTTGGAGACCTCCTGGCGGCCCGCTTCGAACTGCGGTTTGACGAGCAGGACGAGGGACCCGCCGGAGCGACAAGCCGTCACCAACGGAGCGATCACGCGGCGCAGCGAGATGAACGACAGGTCGGCCACGACGGCGTCGACCTCACCGCCGATGTCGGCGAGGTCCAGTTCGCGCACGTTGTAGCGCTCGAGGACGAGCACCCGTGGATCGTTGCGGATCTTGGGATGCAACTGGCCGTGACCGACATCCAGTGCAACCACCTCCCGAGCACCGCGTTGCAGCAGGCAGTCGGTGAAGCCGCCGGTCGATGCACCTGCATCGAGGACGCGCAGCCCCGACACGTCGATCGCAAAGGTCGTCAAGGCGCCGTCGAGCTTCTCTCCGCCCCGTGACACGAACCGCGGCGGCGGGCCTTCGATGACGATCGCGTCGGCTGGGTCGACCTGACGTGAGGACTTGTCCGCCAACGTGCCGTTGACGAGCACCCGTTTGGCATCGATCGCCTCGCTGGCCTGGGTCCGACTGTCGGACAAGCCGCGCCGCACCAGTTCGGCATCGAGCCGGCGTCGACGGGTCAACGACTCAGCCCGCGGCCTTCTTCGCCGGAGCCTTCTTCGCCGGCGCCTTCGTCGCCGGCGCAGCCTTCTTGGTCGGCGCAGCCTTCTTGGTCGGCGCGGCCTTCTTGGCCGGCGCCTTCGTCGCTGGCGCGGCCTGCTTCGCCGGCGCCTTCTTCACGGCACTGGCAGCGCTCGGTGCCCGCTGGACGTCGGCAACGACGTCCCGCCCCGTCAGGCCCACCCGCTCGGCGATCTCCGCCAGGCGGGCCTCGAGCTCGTCGAAGCGCTCACGGAACGGACCACTCTGCTTCGCGACTTCGGCCTGGACGAGCGAGATCACGTGCTCGCTGGTCTGCTTCCCTCGAGCGATGAGCGCCTGCACCGTCTCCTCCGCGTCCTTGCGGCGAACCTCGCCAGCCTTGACGAGATCCCTGACGAGCTTCTCGGCCTTGGCCTGCGAGTCCTCCGTGAAGTGCATCCCCGACTCGATCAGCTTGCGTACCACGTTCTGTGCCATGGGCCCATGGTACTCACGCTGAGCAGGGGTTCCGTCCGCGGGGGCGTTGGCGTGCGGACCTCGTCAGGCCAGCAGTTGATCGGCGATCGCGGCAAGGTTGGCGCCCTCGATCCATGGCGTCGGCTGCACCACCGTGCCGGCCACCGTCACCCCTGACCAGACCTGTGCGTACCGGCAGCCGAGGGTGGTCGCGAACCGGCCGTCGGTGTCCGGGCGGTCACCGACCATCACCGCGTCGCGCAGATCGTCGATCCCGGTGATCGCGCGGACGAGGCTGGCCATTGGCGCGTACGGCTTGCCCGCGACGATCGGCGCGATCTCACTGGCAGTCGCGATCGCGGCCAGGATCGAACCGCCGCCGGGGATCGGACCATCCGGGGTCGGATAGGTGGCGTCGTCGTTGGTGCCGATCAGGCGCGCACCGGCGCGCACCGCCGCCGAAGATCGAGTCATCTCCGCGTAGTCGAACGTGCGGTGGAAGCCGACCATCACCACGTCGTACGGACCCTCTGTGGCGGCAACCGCTCCCCGGGCGGTGATCGCCTCGACGATGCCCTGACCGCCGCACACCATCACCCGTTCACCGGCCTCGACCAGCAGGGCCGCGGCGTTGGCGGAGCTGAGCACGTCGCCTACGGCCGGGATACCGATCGCTTCCAGCGTGGCCTCCTGCTCGCCGATCCGTGACGCCGAGTTGTTGGTGACGAAGAGCACCCGGTGGCCGCTGGCGCGTAGCCGCGCGATCGCCTCCACCGAGCCGTCGATCGGCTGGTGCGAGAGCCAAACGACGCCATCGAGATCGCAGAGCACGGGGAACCGCGCGGGAACGGGAGCGGCAGGCGCGTCAGTCATCACGGAAGTCTCGGCGATCCATGACCGGAGTCTGGCAGCTGAGATGGCAACCTGTTGGGGTGCCCCGCTTCGAACCGTTCCCTGCCCTGCGCTACTCCCCCGCCGAGTCGCTCGATCGCGTCGCCGCGCCGCCCTACGACGTGCTCTCCGACTCCGACGTCGACGATCTGCGCGCGCTCGACCCGCACAACATCGTCGTGCTCGACGTCCCCCGCGATGCGCAGGGTCTGGCCGAGGGCGACGACCGTTACGAGTTGGCCGCGCAGACGATGCAGACGTGGATCAGCGACGGTGTGCTGGTCGCCGACCCGGCCCCGACCTTCACCTTGTACCGGATGCGCTTCGTCGACGAGGCCGGCACCGCACGTGAGACGGTCGGCGTGGTCGGCGGGCTCGAGGTCGTCGACGAGGGCGCCGGCGGAGTGCTTCCCCACGAGCGGACGACACCGAAGGCCAAGACCGATCGCCTCGATCTGACCGTCGCCACCCACGCCAACCTCTCCCCGGTGTGGGGCCTCTCGCTGGCCGCCGGCCTCACCGCGCTGCTGGTCGAACCGGGCGAACCGATGGGCAGCACCACCGACGAGCACGGCGTGGTCCACATCGTCGAACGGGTCAGCGAACCGGCGCGCCTCGCGGCCATCGCTGCCGCTGTCTCCGGAGCGCCGGTGGTGATCGCCGACGGTCATCACCGGTACGCGATCAGTCGCACCTACCGCGACCAACAGCGCGCCGCCAGTGGGCGCGCCGACCTCGACTCCGAGCTGACCTTGACCTACGTCGGTGAGCTCGTCGCCGAGCAGCTCAGCGTCGCGGCGATCCATCGGTTGATCAACGGCATCACCGACGCCCAGCTGATGGACGGACTGGAGCCGTTCTTCGACCTCGAGCCGGCGGGCCAGGTCGGTCCGGAGTTCGCCCGTGAGGTCGTCGAGCGTGGCGCCCTCTGCGCGGTGCACGCCAACGGGCACGGCACCTACCTGACTCCTCGCGACGGCGCGTTCGAGGGCGTGCGCGATCTGGACAGCGCTCGACTCGAGCACGCCCTTGCCCACGTGGCCGACGTCGAGGTCACCTATCAGCACGGCGTGGCGAACATCGTGAGCGCCGTCACCTCGGGTAGCGCCTGCGCAGGCGTGCTGTTGCGCCCGGTCAGCATCGCCGAGATCCGTCGCACGGCCGACGAGGGCCTGTTGATGCCGCCGAAGAGCACGTTCTTCTCGCCCAAGCTGCGCACCGGCCTGGTGATCCGCACCCTCGACACGTGAGCCGAA
>JAOBWQ010000033.1 GCA_025463425.1 Ilumatobacteraceae bacterium
CCGGGTTGCTGCGTGCATCGGCCAGCAGCGAATCGATCTTCGGGTCGTTGATCCGGCCGAAGTTGAGCGCAAGGCTGCCGTCTGGCGGGCCCGACACCGAGTTCCACCAGTAGTTCTGCTGGTCCACCGTCAAGCCGGCGTGGTTGCGCCAGCCGTAGATGTAGAAGCTCGGCACGCCGAACAGGGCGTTGTTGATGAAGTCCGACTGCGGGACGACATCGACGGTGGTGTTGACACCGATCGCCGACCAGTAGCCCTTGAGCAGCTCGGCTTCCTGATCGCCGATGGCGGTCGTGGTGTGGCCGTACTCGACGGTGATGTCACCGGGGTGGTCCTTCTGGTAGTCGGCGATCAAGGCCTTCGCGGCGTCGACGTTCTTGGCCGTGTTGAACCCGTTGTCGGCGAGGTATCCCTCTTGGCCGGGCGAGAAGAGGCCATTGGCCACCTTGGTCAAGCCGCCCTCGGTGAGATCGATGATCTCCTGGCGATCGATCGCCATCGAGAGTGCGCAACGCACCCGCTGGTCTTGCAGCGCGCCGGCCTTGTTCAGGTCGATGAGGAGGTAGTTGGTCTCCACGAAGTCGGTCTGCTCTTTCATCGGGAAGTTGTCCGGATCGGCGCGGAAGTCGCTGACGACCTGGGCGGACGACGTCGAGAAGATGTCGAGCTCACCGTTCTGCAGACCTTCCTCGGCGACCTGGCTGTCGGCGATCACCTTGAAGTCGATCTCGTCGAGGTACGGCAACTGCACGCCGTTGGCGTCCTTCTGCCAGTAGTTCGGGTTGCGCTTGACCACGAGCTGGTCGTCGGGGGTGTAGCTCTCGACGATGAACGGGCCGGAACCGATGGGCGCGACGGCCTTGGTGGGATCAGCGGCGACGGCGTCGAGCCATGCCGGCGATGCGATCAGGCCCCACTGGGTGGTCAGCGCCGAAGCGAAGCCGGGCCACGGGAGCGGCGTGTTGGGGTCGCCGTCCTTGCCGGTGAAGATGGTGAACGACTTGCCGTCATCGCTCTTGACGATGTCGAGGATCTTGACGGGTGCGCCGGTCGAGTCGACAGCGCCCGACGGATCGTCGATCTTGGCGACGTCGGTCAGGGCCTTGGCGATGAGGAACCCGGAGCCGGTGGTCTGCAGGTTCTTGATCACTGCATCGACGTCGACGGGAGTGCCATCGGAGAAGCTGATGCCGTCACGCAGGGTGACCGTCCACTGGGAGAAGTCGGCGTTCGGCGTGATCGAGTCGGCCAGGTACGGGTGGACCTTGCCGTCGGCGCCGAAGGCGGCCAGCGGGTCGAAGAACGACCGGGCCCGCTCCTGGCAGTACGAATCGCACTGCATCGCCGCGGGCGTCCATGCGTTCTTGACCTCGGCCTCGCCGCTGACGACGAGCTTTCCGCCGGGCTTGACGTCATCGACCGACGGAAGGCTCCCCGTGCCTGCCGTGGACGTGTCCGTGCTGGCCACCGTCGTGTCGCTGGTGGCGGTCGCATCCGTGCCGGTCGTGGTGTCCGCGCCGGACGTGTCCGCCGTCGTGGCAGCCGTCGTCTCGGCGGCGCCGGTCGTCTCGGTCGAGCCTCCGGCGGTGGTCGCGGTCCCCGCCGCTGCGCTGGTGGCCGGGGCAACACTCTTGTCGTTGCCGTCGTCCTTCTTGCTGCAAGCTCCCGCAATCAGCGCCAGGCTGACCAGCGCGGTGCCGAACAGCACCGTCGGTCGGCGTCGGCGCCCTGTCTGAACTGCTCGTTTCGTCGTCCGCATGGACTCCCCCTTTTGTTCACCGTGGACTGAGTGCCCGATTCCCGCTGCACTGGGGAGACGGACGCGCAGTGTTGTGACGCCTGCCACAACGAGGAGAACCTTACTCACACGCAACGCGCCGACTCCAACATGTGCCCGGCGGATCTTCTGGTCCGCCATGCGCTGCTCACGAGACGCTCTGGGACTCTCCGGGACGCTCGAAACTCGTCCTAGCCTGACCTGGTGCTGCGCGATGACGGTCTGAGCCGGCCCCTCACGAACCGTTTGCGCCCGAACCATCCGCAGCGCGACGAGATCCTGCGCCGGCACGACGACTCGGTCGCAGCCGGCCTGCCCACGTACCGCGATCCGACCAGCGGGTTCGCAGTGTTCACCGCGGCGTTCCTCGCCGCGCGTGGCACGTGCTGTGGCAGCGGATGCCGTCATTGCCCGTATCTCGACCCAGTGCCGGGCTCGTGACCGACCCGCTACGGTCGCGTCATGGCAGCTCAGGGTGAATCGGCGAACACGAAGAAGACGGCCAAGCAGATCGAGTCCAGGGATCGCAAGTTCCTGGAGCGGCTGGCGGTGCGCCCCGACGACAAGAAGTTCGCGTTCAAGCAGCGCCGGCCCGATCACACCTTCGGCTGGGAACGCGATCAGGCCGAGCAGGAGCTGTCCGTGCTGCTCCTCGACATCGACCGGCTGCAGCAACGCCTCGCCGCGCAGGCGAGCCACGGGCTTCTGGTGGTGCTCCAGGCCATCGACGCAGCCGGCAAGGACGGCACCGTGCGCAGCGTGTTCGGACCGCTGAACGCGGCCGGCGTGCGCGTCACCAGCTTCAAGGCACCGACGGGCGCGGAGCTCGCCCACGACTACCTCTGGCGGGTGCACGCGGAGGCGCCGGCCAAGGGCGACATCGCGGTCTGGAACCGGAGCCACTACGAGGACGTGCTCATCGCGCGGGTCAAGAACCTCGTGCCGGAGGAGCGGTGGCACCGCCGCTACCGGCACATCCGCGAGTTCGAGCGGATGCTCGCCGACGAGGGTACGCACATCGTCAAGATCAACCTGCACATCTCCAACGCCGAGCAGCGGGATCGCCTGCAGGCGCGGATCGACGACCCGGACAAGCGATGGAAGTTCCGTCTCGGAGATCTCGACGATCGCAAGCTGTGGCCGAAGTACATGAAGGCCTACGAGGCCGCGATCAACGAGACGAGCACCGCATCCGCCCCGTGGTACGTGGTGCCGGCCGAGCACAAGTGGGTCCGCAACCTCGCGGTCGCCCGCATCGTCCACCACACCCTGATCCAGATCGACCCTCAGCTCCCGCCCGACGACCCGGCGATCCTCGGCGTCGTCGTCAAGTAGCGGCAGTCACGAAACACTCGTTCACACGGGCGTGACCGAGCGTTCGCAGGCATCACGCCTCGACCGGTTGTACGAATTGTAAAGTTCGAGCGCCATGCCCGTCCTCGTTCCCACCAGCCTCGACGATGCGGTGTCGATGCTCGCCGACGCTCCGGATGCACTCGTGCTGACCGGCGGCACCGACGCGATGGTCGAGATCAACATGGGTCATCGTCGGCCGCCGACCCGAGTGATCGCGCTCAACCGGGTGGCCGAGCTGCGTTCGTGGACCTACCACCCGGACACCGCGAGCTTGCGGATCGGGGCCGCCGTCACCTACGCCGAGCTGATGGAACCGCCGATCGCCGATCTGGTGCCGGCGCTGGCGCAGGCCGCACGCACGGTCGGGTCGCCGCAGATCCGCCACGCAGGAACGCTCGGGGGCAACCTCGGCACGTGCTCGCCGGCCGGCGACGGGCTGCCGGTGCTCGCCGCACTGGATGCTGTCGTCCACCTGGCCGGCCCGACGGGCGAGCGATCGATGCCGGTCGCCGAGTTCATGGTCGGCGTGAAGCGCAACGCCCGCCGCCCGGACGAGTTGATCGCCGGGGTGACGTTGCCGGTGCTCGACGGCTACCAGGGCTACAGCAAGGTCGGGGTGCGCAACGCGATGGTGATCGCTCTCGCCACGGCCTGCGTGGCGGTCGACACGCCGAGCCGATCGATCCGGCTTGCGATCGGGTCCGTCGCCACCACCATCCTGCGGTGCGGCGAAGCCGAGGCGATGGCGACGGCCGATGTCGACTTCGCGACGGGCACAGCATCAGCGGCGACGGTGGCACGCTTCGGCGAGCTCGCCGCCGCAGCCAGCCGACCGATCGACGACCACCGCGCGACCGCCGACTACCGCCAGCACGCGATCTCGGTCCTGTCCAGCCGGCTGCTGAGGAGGGCGTTCCCGAATGAGTCATGACGCCGGAGCGGGAGCGGTGCCGTTGGGCTTCCACGAGCAGTACTCCCTGCACGTCAACGGTGAACCGCGCGATGTGCTCGACGCGTGGATCGGCGAGAGCCTGCTCTACGTGCTGCGCGAGCGCCTGGGCCTGATGGGCAGCAAGGGTGCCTGTGAGCAGGGCGAGTGCGGTTCGTGCAGCGTGCTGGTCGATGGCGAGCTGGTCTGCAGCTGCCTCGTGATGGCCGCCAGCGCCATCGATCAACCGATCGTCACGATCGAGGGGGTCGCACCGGTCGGCTCGCCGAGCGACGTGCAGAGCGCGTTCGTCGAGGCGGGCGCCGTGCAGTGCGGGTTCTGCACGCCGGGGCTGATCATGGCAACGAACGCGCTGCTCGAGCGTTCGGCGACGCCGAGCGAGCTCGAGATCCGCGAGGAGCTCAGCGGCAACGTCTGCCGATGCACCGGCTACGGCCGGATCATCGAGGCGGTCCAGCGGGTGGCGATCTCGCGCCAGTCCGCCGCAGTCGATCGCGGGTCGGCACGATGACCCTCGTCGGCACCGAGCGGATCCACCGCGGTCGCCTCGGCGACAGCATCGCCCGGCCCGACGGCACCGCCAAGGTGCAGGGCAGCTTCGCGTTCTCCGGCGATCTCAGTGCGGAGAACTGCCTGTGGGGCGCCACGCTGCGTTCGCCGCACCCGTCCGCACGCATCGTGTCGATCGACCTCAGCGCGGCCTACGCGATCTCGGGCGTCGAGACGATCATCACTGCGGCCGACGTACCTGGCGAGATGTTCTACGGACTGATCAGCCAGGATCAGCCGGTCTTCGCCAGCGAGGTCGTTCGGTACGTGGGCGAACCGATCGCCGCAGTGGCCGCCGACCATCCCGAGACCTGCCGCCGTGCGCTCGCCGCGATCGTGGTGGTGTACGAGGAGACGGAGCCGCTGACCGATCCCGAGCGCGCCCTCGACGGCAGCCATCCGCCGATCCATCCGGACGGCAACGTGATCCGCCATCAGCGGATCGTGTGCGGGGACCCGTCGATCGTCGGCGAAGTCGTGGTCGAGGGCACCTATGTGATCGGCATGCAGGATCAGGCCTTCCTGGGTCTCGAGGCCGCGTTGGCGATGCCCGATCCCGGCGGCGCAGGAGTGGAGCTGTACGTCGCCACGCAGTGGTTGCACGAGG
>JAOBWQ010000054.1 GCA_025463425.1 Ilumatobacteraceae bacterium
TGGTGGACGCCGCTGGCAAAACTGCCGAACTGGTGGAGGGTGGAGCGACGCTGATCGCTGCGCCGACGGAGACCCCGTGGCGGTCGTTGAACTCTCGCCTCGACGCGCCGGCCGGGCTGCAGATCACCCTGTTCGAGGAGCTCGATTCGCTCGAGGACCGCAGCAGCCGAGACGGGTTCGGCACCGCCGAGACCCGCTGATCACGTGGTTGCGGTGACCACGACTTCGGTCGTGGCCGTTGTGGCCGTTGTGGCCGAGGTGTCTGGCGCGTCCGCTGTGTCCGTCGTGTCGGGAGGCGCGAGCGGCGTGCGGTAGCAGCCGGTTCGGCCCGCGTCGCTCGACTGCGTGTAGCCGGGATCGCAGCCAGGGTGGTCGGGGTACGGCACGAGGTCGCCGCCGAGGTTCACGAACTCCGTGTGCACGACGGTGTCGGCCACACCCACGCAGTCATCCCAGGTGTTGGCGTGGACATCGCCGAGGCAGGTCTCGATCGTCGAACGAGCCAGATCCTGCAGCGAGCCGTTCTGGAGGTCGGAGAGATTCGACACGAGACCACCATCGGGATCCTCGGCCGGTGGAGGCTGGATGCCGAACCCGGCGCGAACGAGCTCGTGGCCGGAAGCGTCGTAGGCGACGGCACCGGCAAAGTTGAGCTGACCGTCCGCGATGGGGAAGGCGCCGACGCCTGCGACTGGTCGCTGCCAGAGGGTCGTCGCGCCGTCTGTCCAGACGACGAATGCAGCGGCCGCCGGCACGTTCTGCCACGTCCACAGGTTGAACGTGCCGATCCGGTTGTCGACGGTCGAGGTCTCGCCGATGTCAGGGTTGGCGTCGTTCCACTCGGGCGCGCATCCGGAGCCGCCGGCCCGCTCTTCGAGGCAGAAGTACCGGCGCACGTGGCCGTTCATGGCCATCGCCTCCGTGTAGACCGTGAGCGACGGGTGGTTCGGGACGGCGATCGAGCGGACCGAGGCAGGATCGAAGGCTCCTCCGGTGGGCGGTAGCGCGGATGTCGAACTGATCGGGAACTCGGTGCCGGGGGGTTGGAACACCGGGGCGAGCGGCGTCGAGGTCACCGGATCGGGCGCTCTCGTCAGCGTCACGACCGCGATCGCGCCGATGAGCGCAGCGGCACAGAGAGCGCCGACCAGCACTCGGCGACCGGGCGGGCGACGCGACGCGGGTGACTCGCCGGCGCGCACGGTGACCGCAAGGGGCGAGCTCCACGCTGGATCAGTTGCCGGGGCGAGGTCGGCGGAACGCGCGAAGGCTCGCCGGAGTTGGGGTTCGAGATCAGTCGTCATGGGACAGCTCCTTGTGCAGTCGACGGGTGGCGCGGTGGACGAGCGAACGGACGCTGGCGGGGCGGATGCCGAGGATGTCGGCGATCTCGGTGTCGGGAACGTCCGACCAGTAGCGCAGGACGAGGACGGCCCGCTGCGCAGGCGGCAGATCGGCAACGAGCTCCAGCAGGTGCAGGTCGGCCGGCTCCATCGCGCGGGCGGCCCCGTTGGCGAGGAGACGGGTGCGGGCAAGGTCGCGTTCGCGGCGTCGATGAGCCTCGCGGCAGAGGTTGACCAGCACCGTGCGCAGGTAGGCGCGCGGGTTCTCCAGCCGTCCGGCATGGCGCTGCAGCCGGAGGAACGAGTCCTGGACGAGGTCGTCGCAGTCCGAGCCGCCGTTGGTCAGCAGCCACGCGAGGCGGAAGCTGCGCTCGTATTCGTCTTGATAGAAGACGGCGAACGCGTCCTCGGCCATCGGCGTTCCGTCGATTGCTGCGCTCGCTCGACTCATCGTCCTCACACCCACTGAGATGTCGCCGACGGCCATCTCGTTGCAGAAAGGTCAGAGAGCCTCTGCCCCCGGGTTACAGCAGGCCTCGTTCCACTCCATGATCGGCGACTCGTGCAGCGGCACGTCCTTCATTGCGGCGCCGAGCTGTTCGCCGCCTTCATTGCGGCCAGCAGACCTTCGCGAGCGTTGCGCGCGGTCTCGGTGTGCGCTGCCAATGCCTGGAGCTCGGTGCCCGCCCGGATCGCGGCACGGGCACCCCACACGTCGAACGCGCGGTGGACGGAACGCTTGTTGATCTGGGTCAGGTCGCTGGGGATGCCGGCGATCCTGATTGCAATTGCAAGCACCTTGGCCTCCAGCTCCTCGGCCGCGAACGCCTGGTTGGCGAACCCGATCTCGGCGGCGCGCTTGCCGGTGATGGCATCGCCCGTCAGCATCAGCTCCATCGCGTGGCGCATGCCCAGCAGGACCGTGTGGTACTGGAAGTCCGGCGGGCTGATCACCCGCACGACGGGATAGCTGATCAAGGCATCCTCGGCGACGTAGACGAGGTCGCACGACGACGCCATCTCGGTGGCACCTCCGATCGCATACCCGTGCACCTGGGCGATCACCGGCTTGGCGAGGTCCCAGACGCCGAACCAGGTGTCGTTGCACTGGCGGGCCCATTGGCCGTCGCCGGGCGCCGAGTAGTACGGGGGGTCCTCCATCAGGCTGGAGCCGAGGTCGTACCCGGCGGAGAAGCACTTGCCCGCGCCGCGCAGGATGGTGACCCGAACCTCAGGGTCGCGGTCGTGATCGCGCAGGGCGTTGATCACGGCAGTGCGCAGCGGCGTGGAGATCGCATTGCGCTTCTCCGGCCGGTTGAGGGTGATCATGCGCACACCCTCGGCCGGCGAGTCGATCAGGATCAGGTCGGCGTCATCGGCCATGGG
>JAOBWQ010000059.1 GCA_025463425.1 Ilumatobacteraceae bacterium
CCTCGTCGGGCAGGTGCCGGCGGTCATCTTCGGTCATCGCAAGTCGCACAACCACCCGTTCCTGCGCATCGACAAGCTGCGGGCAGGCGACATCGTCGTCATCCACCGGCTCGACGGCACCGAGCTCGACCTGCAGGTGGCGACGGTCGAGCTGAAGTCGATCGCCGACGCCACGAACCTCCTCTTCGCCCCGTCACCCGACGGTGCCGCACAGGTGCGTCTCGTTGCGTGCTCGCACGCGGATGGCACGCCCGGCGGTGTCAACTACCGCTGGATCGCCACTCTCGTCCCTGCCTGACCGACCTCGGCGCGCCGAGTCACCGACCACCCGGATCGTCGCCCCGAGACATCGACCCCTACTGTCTGGCCCAACTGGATCGGAGAGTCGGATGAGCGTGGAGTCGGACAACAAGCAGGTCGTGGAGAAGTACTGGGCCGCGTTGGCCAGTCGCGATTGGGATGGGATGAAGGCGCTGCTGACGGATGATGCGAACTACACCGACATCGGCACGCCCGGCGACGGTGGCTTCGGGCCCGATGGCGTGGTCGCGCGGCTGAAGATCGGCATCGAACCGCTGGAGGGCTACGACCACCTGCCCGGCACGAACATGATCGCCGAGGGCGACCTCGTGATGACCGAGCACACCGAGCGATGGACCTTTCACACGGGCGAGGTGATCGACCATTCGTTCGTCTCGGTGACCCAGTTGCGCGCCGGCAAGATCTTCCGCTGGCACGACTACTCGAACATCCCCAACATCACCGACAACGCGCCGAAGTGGTGGATCGAACACATCATCAACGCCTCGATGCCGCCCGCGTCGGAATAGGTGTCACGCAGGCACCGAATGTCATCGGAGCGGCGACATTTGGTGCCTGCGTTTGCACTGCTCTCCAGGGTGAGTCAGGTCGTGCCGCCGCGGCGACGTTCGTCCTCCTCCAGCTGCATCAGCTGCTGAAGCTCGGGGTCGAGCGTGCCGTCGAGCGCGAACTTCCGCGGCCCTGACGCCTGGGCCGCTGGAGCCGTGCCGGGGGGTGCGGCGAGATCGGCTTGCCGTTGCGCCTGGCGGGCGTTCTCGACCGACTCAGCGTGCAGCTTCTGGTCGAACCTCGGATCGTCGGACACGTCGAGCTTGACGTCCTTGGTCTCCGGGTTGCACCGCGCCTTGAGCTGATCGCCGGGGTTCGGCGACAAGAACACTGCGAACCAGTGCGATGTCTCAGCTCGGAACGGAGCCGCGTCGACGGGTCGGACATCGACGACGAGGTCGTACTCGTACTTCGTGTACCCGCTGCCCTTGACGGCGACGTTGTGGGCGGCGTCGGAGCAGGAGATGACGGTGGCCACAGCGTCGTGTGTGAGCTTGTGTCGTCCGAACATGGCGGTGGTCCTCCTCGCCTCGGCGCAAGTGCGCGCTCGCAGAATACTGCGCGGCGACGCGTGGGCGAGCGCGCACACAGTCCGCACCAAATTCGGTGTTGACATGTGGCGCGATCGGCGGGACGATGGGCGGGCAGTCAGCTACTCAACAGACCATCCAGATCACGGAGGTTCACTGATGAGGTTTCGATCCACGGAGCGATCACCGCCTGCTTGAGCAACGGCCTACGGGCCGTTTGCAGCTCGGAGTCACGACACGACCGGCCGCTCGCAGAAATGGCGCGAGCCGACGCTCACTCGACAGCAATTGCCTCGTCCGCCGGGATCGACCCGGCGCTGTGAGGAGCAAGGCGTCCACCGCATTTCCCTGACCAACGCGGCGCGCTCGACGTGACACTCCTAGCGACCACAACTCATGAGCATCAGCTGCGGGGTCCCTTGCCGGACCCCGTAGTCGCGTCTGGGTCCGATCGCGTCAGGTCACACGCTCTCCGGGAAGGTGAAGTAGGAGACCTGCGTCGCGTACGCGATCAGGCGGTCGCCGTCCCAGATCGCCTGATCGATCGATGCATAGCCGTCGCCGGCCCAGCGCGCCGTGTTGTGGGCCAGCACCCAAGGCGAGTGGCAGTCGCCGAACACGTGCACCGTGAGGTCGACGCTCGGGCCGAACCACGGCCGTGCCGTCGGTCCCAGACGCTGCCCGATGGCCCCCGGCATGATGTCGGCGAGCATGACGATGGACAACGGGTCGATGCGGACGCCGTCGTCGAGCCACGGTGGGTCGTCGAGGCGATACCACGTCGCCTGCTCTGCGGTGCGGTGCTCGACGACCTCCCAGGGCGCGACCCCGAGCGCAGCGCGACCCTCCACCCGCGTCGCCCAGAACGGCATCGGCGTCCAGACTGGAGTGCCCGGCGGTGGCGGATCGCGGAACGATGGACAGTCGTCCGGAGCGGGCACGTCGGGTCGACGCAGCTCGGTGAACTCGAAGCCGTCACGGACCCGTCCGAACACCGCCGTCGTGATGTGACCCGAGGCGGCGCCCGGATTGCGGATCTCGGCGCGGACGTGCGACATCGACCGGCCGCGCCGGAGGACGTCGACCTCGATCTCGAGCTCGCCCTGGGCGACCTGTCCCACGAACAACGTGTGCATCGTGCGGAGGCACTGGGCCGGATCCCCCAGTGCGTCCTCCATCGCGCGCAGTGCGACCGCGGTCATCAACCCGCCCTGCGGCAACGGCCGCAGGGTCCACGATTCGTCGACCGCTCCCCGATACGTGCCCTCGCCCGATCGGGCAACGGTCGTCGCGCTCGCGAACGGTGTCATCGGTGCCGATGGTAACGACGAGGTCGCAGCGACGACCGGAGAGTTTCGTGCCGTCCAGAAGCGGATTGTTGGCGATCGGTCGCCGCCTGCCATCGTGAAGACGTGGAAGAGCGGGCCATGTACGTGCGCGAGGGTGATGGGTACGTCGGCACGATCCTGACCCAGGGCGGCTGGGATCCCGGCTCGGCGAACGGCGGCACGGTGCTGGCGTTGATCGGACAATGCCTCGACGAGGTGCCCACACTGGCGCCGATGACGCTGAGTCGGCTGACGGCCGACATCCATCGGCCGGTGCCGCTCGGGCGAGTGCTGCACGTCCGTTCGACGGTGCTGCGAGAGGGCAAGAAGATCCAGGTCGTCGAGCTCCGCCTGGTCGACGGTGATCTGGAGCTGGTGCGCGTCAGCGCCCTGCGCGTACGCGATCAGGCTGTGCCTGCGGATGCCCTGCAGAGCACGACGGACGCCCGTCCTGGCGATGTGCTGCTCCCGCCGGAGCAGTCGATGCGTCTGGGGGAGATCTCGCCGCAGATGCCCGGTTTCCTCGGAGCGGTCGACATGCGCCGCTCGATGATGCCCGATGGCCGCACCACCGGCACGTGGTTCCGCCTCATCGCGCCGGTCGTGGCCGGGTCGCCGGTCAGCAGGTCGGCCAAGCTCGCGGCGATGTTCGACTGCTCCAACCTGATCGGCATGTCGGATCACCCCAGCGTCGTGACGATGATCAACCCTGACGTGAGCGCACACGTGCTGCGTGTGCCCAGCAGCGAGTGGGTTGCGATCACCGGCGAGACCCGGTTCAACCTCGCGATGGGCCGGGGCGTCTCCACGGCCACGTTCAGCGACGACGACGGTGTGTTTGCATTTGCATCGATCTCACAGATCCTGCAGTTGCGCTGAAGCGTTGCGTCAGTCCGACCAGAGGTAGTCGTCGGCAGCGCGGTGGTGGTTGTAGATCGTCATCTCCTGCTGCGTGCTCAGCCGATGGCCGTCGAAGCTGGGGGAGTGCATGCCGATCGTGACGGCTTCGGAGTTGTCGAGGTCCTGGGTCAGCACCTCGCCGAGGTCGGCGTCGCGGTAGTCGTCGAAGTGCTGGGGTGCGAAGTCGGTCTTCTTGTCGTAGTCGGCAACGGGGATCTGCTCCAACGAGAACATCTCGAACAGGCAGCTGTCCGGATCGTTGCCGTTCGGACGGGCGCGATAGCCGATCGCGTTGCCCTGGTTCGGTAGCAGGATCGTGTTCGGGAAGACGTGCCACGCGGTGCCGGCGGCAGCCCACTCCTGAGGAGTGATCACCGGCCAGTCGAGGCCATCGGGGATCGACAGCTGGCGCAACAGCTCGAGGTAGTGCTGACCGGCGTGCACACCGGCCGGCACCTCGGCCGTGCGCAGCTGGGCCGCTGCGCGCACGCTGCGCTCGTTCTCCAGCGCGCGCATGTCGCGGGCGATGTACTCGACCGCGCCGGCGACGGACTGCCGCTCGTCCGTGGCGCCGGAGGTGCCGCGCTTCGCGGGATCCTTGACCCGGCGCACCTCAGCTGCCGCCGGGTCGATCGGCTTGCGACCGACGCTGGCGTAGCGGGCGAACTTGCCGTGCACGGCCGTCGGGGCCCACGTCCGGCGATCGAGCTCCTTCGGCGTGGCGATCTTGTGGTTCGACGTGTCCGAGCGGTGCAGCTGGGGATGGGTGCCCGGCACGTGGTACGCCTCGAGGAACCCGTCCAGCACGGTCTTCCAGTTGCACGGCAGAATCACGGACTTCATCCAGCGGTAGCGCATGTGCTCGAACTGGAACGGGGCGAACACCGTCGGTATCGGATCGAGGTAGTCCAGCAGCGGCTCGGCCTCGGCGTCCATGTTGATGAACACGAACCCGCCCCACAGCTCGGTGCGCACCTGGACGAGCCCGAGGTCCTCGTCCGAACGGGGCACGAACTCCTCGCGGTCGAGCACGAGGCGGATCGTGCCGTCGAGGTTCCATCGCCAGCCATGGAACGGGCAGATGATCGCGCCGACTCGACCGCGGCCGGCTGCAAGCCGTGTGCCGCGGTGACGGCACGCGTTGAAGTAGCTGCGGATCGAACCGACGGACTCGCGCACGATCAGGATCGAGTGGGCGCCGATCCGGTACTCGACGTAGCTGCCGACGCCGGGAAGCTCTTCCTCCCGGCAGGCCATCAGCCACGTCTTCGCGAACACCGTGTTCAGCTCGCGCTGCTGGAACTCGGCGTCGAGGTAGCGGCCCTTGGGCACGAACGCCTCACCGAGGCGATAGCGATCGGGAACGTTCATCGGGTCACCTCGCTGCGTGCTCTGGCCGGGCGCGTCGCTGCCATGTCGACCGCTGCCAGGTAGGAGAACGTCATCGCCGCACCGATCGGCGCACCCGCACCGGGGTAGACCCGGCCCGACATCGGAGCCATCGTGTTGCCCGATGCGTAGAGGCCGCCGATCACGGACCCATCGGGGCGCAGCACACGTGCGTGCCCGTCGGTCACGAGGCCACCCTTGGTGCCGAGGTCGGTGAGTGCGATCTGCACTGCGTAGTACGGCGGCTGGTCGATCACGCCGAGGCACTTGTTCGGGCCGTCGAGGTGGGGCCCGATCATGCGCGCGGTCACTCGGTCCCACGGTGTCTCGCCGCGGTGGAAGTCCTCGTCGACGCCGGCGACTGCGAAGCCGTTGAACGTCTCGACGGTCTTGGTCAGGTTGCCGGCCGGCACGCCGATCAGTTCGGCCAGCTCGTCGAGCGTGTCGGCCTGGTGCAGCACGCCTGCGTCGCGCCAGCGGTCGACGTCGAACCAGTCCGGCACCTGCGGGTCGACCGGCAGCGTGCCGGCGAAGGCGTGCTGCTCGATCTGGCGATGGTCGAAGACCCAATGTGCGGGCACGTGCGCGATGTCGGAGGCGAGGTGGTTGCGGAGCAGCTCGTGGCCGGCTCGGTCGTAGGGCAGGCGCTCGTTCATGAACCGCTCGCCCGCACCGTTGACCCAGATCCCGCTCCACACCATCGTGAAGAAGATCGCACGCTGGTCGGGCGCGATGATGCCCGGTGCGAACCACGCCTCATCGAGGAGCGCAGTGGCCGCGCCGACCTCGATCCCGGCCACCAGCGCGTCGCCCGTGTTGCCCGCACACCCCGAGGTCCACTCGTCGGTCATCGGCGGCTGGTACCGCTGGCGGAGCTCGCGGTTGTGCTCGAATCCGCCGGCGGCGAGGAGCACGCCGCGATCGGCGAAGAACGTCGTGGGACCGGCATCGGTGGTGACCTCGACACCGATCACGTTCCCGTCCTCGACGATCAGCCGTTCGAACCTCGCGTTGGTGCGGATCGTGCCGTGACCCGTCTCGACGAACGCCAGCAGCGCCCGGGCGATCAGCGCCTGCCCGCCGACCATCGTCGAGCCGGCGTCGACGCCCCAACGCTCGGTCCACAGTGGCCGCCGCACCAGCGGTTCCAGCTTGCCCAGCGCAGCTCGGTCGATCTCGGGCGGGAAGATCGTGCGACCGCCCTTGAGGCTGCCCGGTGCCTCCGGGAAGTAGTCGGGCACGCCGCGCCACTCGAAGTGCTGGAAGTGCGGGTTCTCCTCCAGCTCGGCGATCATCTGCACTCCGCCCTGGAGGTACGCCTCGCGCAGCTCGACCGGTGAGTCGTCGCCGACGATCGCGTCGAGGTACGGGCGCGCCGCCTCGGGACCGCCCTCGATGCCGGCGCGGACCTCCGCCGCGTTGCCGGGCAGCCAGATCCCTGCCCCGGAGTAGGCGGTGGTACCGCCGACGTGCTCGGTCTTCTCGATGACGAGGGTGCGCAAGCCGCGTGCCGCTGCCGCGTACGCGCCGATCAATCCTCCGCCCGAGCCGACGACGATGACGTCGAAATGCTCGCCATCGCCCGCAGCGTGCGTCATCGGGTGCGTCATTCGGTGATGGTCCGACCGTCGTCGTGCCAGTCCGTCTGGAGGCCGGCGACCGGTTCCGGCCAGCACTCGACGAACGTGGCACCGTCGGGTCCTGCCGTCACCGAGAACGGGGTGCCGGCCGGCGTGATCCAGAACTCACCCGGCCCGACGCGGGTGCTCATGGTGTCGCCCGCGTCGGTGTCCGCATCGCCGTCGTCCGCGGATGTCACCGTCAGCTCGCCGCCGAAGACGATCGTCAGCTGGCGCAGGTTGAGGTGGCGCGTCGGCACCGTGAAGTCGGCGCGCATCCGCACACCGACCAGGTTGAACGCGGGGTCGATCTTGGTCGATGTCCACATCGACCCGACGAAGCGCTCGACGGGCACCCACCCGTCGTCGTCGAGCAGGTTGAAGAAGTCGATCGCCACGTCCAGATCTTGCCTTTCGGCCCGGCCGCTGTCATCCGGTTCGTTCCACCCACCAGGACACCGATCATGACATTGAGTGGCCCTGCGGCGCATGATGGGCAGGTGGGAATGACCTTCGACAGCCTCGTCGACGACCTCGACTGGATCCCGATGTCGCTGGAGCAGCAGCACTTCCCGAGCTACTTCTGGACGGACGGCAGCTCGTTCGCCGATGCCCCGGTGGACTTCCGCGCGACGTTCGACGGCGCGATGTGGATGAGCAAGAAGCCGATCGAGTTCCGGGCCTTCAACCGCAACCCGCTGCGCGTCCGAGCCGGCTTCGTGGTGCCCCGTCACGAGCACAACCTCGACGAGATGATCTTCGTGTTCCAGGGCGAGTACAGCATCGAACACGGCGACGTGGACGATCCGGAGACGGTGGTCGTGCGGCCGGGCGAGTTCTTCATCAGCGAGGCCGGCACGCCGTACACGATGACCGCCGGTCCGGAAGGCGTGACCTACATCGAGACCTGGCCGAAGCCGGTGACGATGCTCGAGACGACCTGGCACGACGTGGGATGGATCCGAAGGGTGGACGTGTGACGAAGCGATGGACCGAACGGCCCTCCGGTTCGAACTGGGGCGAATGGGGTGACGACGACGAGCTCGGGCGGATCAACCTGATCACGCCGGAGAAGGTGCTCCAGGGCGTGCGCGAGGTCGAGGCCGGGATCAGCTTCTGCTTGAGCCTGCCGCTCGACTACCCGGGTGGCACGGCGTTGAACCAGCGGCGCTACCCGCCGAGGCTCGCACCGACCGAGGACCTCGACGGCAAGCCGGACACGTTCTTCAACATCCACATGAGCGAGATGGACGCGCGCTACGTCGACGTCTGGGCCGACGACGTCGTCACCCTCTCGCTGCAGTACTCGACGCAATGGGACGGCTTGGCCCACGTCGGAGCCGAGTACGACGTCGATGGTGACGGCGTCGAACGACCGACGTACTACAACGGCTACCGCGCCGGAACGGACATCGTCGGCCCGCAGATCGATGCCGGCGGCGACGGCGGCGGCCACATCAGCTTCGCCCGCCACCTCGGCCTCGAGCACATGGCGTACCACGGCGTGCAGGGACGCGGCGTGCTCGTCGACCTCGTCCACCACCTCGGGCTCGGCTGGCAGGGCGTGGACCGAGCCACGCTCCTGGAGATCATGGAGGCGGACAACGTGGTCGTCGAGCCGGGCGACATGCTGCTGCTGCACACCGGGTTCGCGACGGAGATCCTCAAGTACAACCGCGAGCCCGACCCGATGAAGATCCACCGGATGTGCGCGTACCTCGAAGCCAAGGACGAATCGCTCCTGCAGTGGATCGCGGACTCGCAGATCTCCGCGCTGGTCGCCGACAACTACGCGGTCGAGGGCATGCTCGGCGCGCACAAGGATCCCGACCACGAGCGCCACTCGTTCCTGCCGATCCACAACCTGTGCCTGTTCAAGCTCGGCATCCCGCTCGGTGAGCTGTGGTTCCTCGACGAGCTGGCGACGTGGCTGCGCGCCCATGATCGAAGTCGCTTCCTGCTGACCGCGCCGCCTCTGCGGCTGCCCGGCGCGATCGGTTCGCCGCTCACGCCGATCGCCACGGTGTGAGCGAGGACCGGCGCGGGATGGAACCGGTCGATGTCGATGTCGACGTGCTGGTGGTCGGCGGCGGCATCGTCGGGATCTACCAGCTCCACCGGGTGCTGGAGGCGGGGTTCACGGCGGCGTTGATCGAGGCCGGCAACGGCGTCGGGGGCACGTGGTACTGGAACCGCTACCCGCAGGCCAGGTTCGACTCGGAGAGCTACACCTACGCCTACCTGTTCTCCGAAGAGCTGTTCGACGAGTGGGAGTGGCAGGAGCACTTCGCCGCGCAGCCCGAGATCGAGCGGTACCTCAACCACGTCGTCGACAGGTTCGACCTCCGCCGGCACATCCGGCTGGGGGCACGAGTGACCGCCGCGCGCTTCGGCGACGAGACGGGTACGTGGACGGTGCGCACCGATGACGGCACCGAGACCCGTGCTCGGTTCCTCGTCGCGGCCACCGGCTTGCTGTCGGTGCCGTTCTACCCAGCGGTCCCCGGGCGCGACGACTTCGGCGGCGAGTCGTACCACACGGGTCTGTGGCCCACGGAGCCGGTGGACTTCGCCGGCAAACGCGTCGCCGTCATCGGCACCGGGTCGAGCGGTGTCCAGCTGATCCCGGCGATCGCCGATGTCGCTGCATCGTTGACCGTGTACCAGCGAACGGCGAACTGGTGCACACCCCTCAACAACCGGCCGATCACACCGGACGAGCAGTCAGCGCTGCGCGCCGACTTCGAATCGATCCGGCACACGCTGTACACCTCGGCCAGTGGGTTCCTGCACGTGCCTCACGATCGCGGCGCGTTCGAGGACACCCCGGAGGAGCGGCTCGCGTTCTTCGAGGGGATGTGGAACAGTCCTGGCTTCTCCAAGATGACGAGCAACTACACGGACATCCTCACCGATCCCGCGGCGAACGACGAGTGGTGTCGGTTCATGATCGGCAAGATCAGCGCCATCGTCGATGATCCGGAGACGAGGGCCAAGCTGATCCCCGATCACCGCTACGGCCAACGCCGGCCGCCGTTCGTCACCGGTTACTACGAGACCTTCAACAAGCCGACGGTCTCATTGGTGGATCTCAAGACCACGCCGATCCTGCAGGTCACCCACGACGGGATCGAGACCGCCGATGGCCTGCGCGAGTTCGACATCATCGTGTGGGCGACGGGCTTCGACTTCGGTACCGGTGCCTTGAACCGGATGGGCATCACCGGCCGTGGCGGCATCGCTCTCGTGGACGAGTGGGCGGACGGACCGAGCACGTATCTCGGGGTGGTCTGCCGCGGCTTTCCGAACCTGTTCTTCCCGGGAGGCCCGCACGGTGCCACCGGCAACAACCCGCGCTACGCAGGTGACCAGGTCGACTTCGTCACCGGTGTCCTCGTCCACGCACGCGAGGTGGGTGCGGACGTCATCGAGGTCTCGGAGGCCGCCGAGGAGAGGTGGTCCGACATGGTCAACACCTATGCGTCCACGTCGCCCTTCTCCGAGTCCAGCTACTTCTTCGGCTCCAACGTGCCCGGCAAGCCGGTGCGCTACCTGCTCAACCCCGGTGGCCGGCCCAAGCTGCTGTCGACCATCGCGCGAGCGGTGCGGGACGGATATGGGGACTTCGAGCTGTCCCGCTCACCGGCCAGGACGGGCTCCGACCGTTGACCGTCGTCGACCCGACCGGGTACGATCCGGAGTAGACCAACCGGTACAATTTTGAGAGCACGAGGCTGCGCGGATGACCAAGGACTTCATCGTTTCGGCGGACGGGCACATCCTCGAACCGACGGACCTGTTCCTGACCCGGATGCCGGCGCACCTGCGCGACCGTGCCGTGTGGGAGGAGGACTTCGAGATCGAGCCGATGGTGGCCGGGGGCGCCCGCCACTTCCGTCGGCTGCACACGCCGGGGTTCGACGGTTGGACGATCTCGCGCTACCGCCAGACCGATGGTCCGGCCCCGGAAGGCGATCCGGATCGGATCATCGCCGACATGGACGAGGACGGCATCGACGTCTGCCTGATGCACCCCAACCTCTCCCTGTTCGGCCTGTACTCCGACGACCACGAACTGTCCATGGCGCACGCCCGGGTGTACAACGACTACCTGATCGAGCGCTTCCTGCCGTACTCGTCGCGGATCTGCCCGACCGTGCCGGTGCCGATCACCGACGTCGATGACGCCGTCGCCGAGATCGAGCGGATGGCTGCTGCCAGGTTCCGTGCGCTCCTGCTGCCGGCCATCCCGCCCAAGCCGTACTACGTGTCCGACTACGACCCGGTGTGGGCCGCCGCGGTGGCCAACGGGATGCACGTCTTCTTCCACACCCAGACCGGGGGAGTGAAGGTCAACGACCCGGAGTCGACGACGATGAAGACGGTCATGACGATGAGCCAACAGGTCAACCAGCCGATGACCGCGAAGACGGCGGCGAAACGGATGCTGACCCAGTGCGTGATGTCGACGATCAACCCACAGCAGCTGATCATCGATCTCATCGGCGGAGGTGTCCCCGAGCGTTTCCCCGAGCTCCACTTCGGCCTCGTCGAGTTCAACGCGCACTGGCTGGTGTCGCTGATGGGCGCGATGGACAAGGCCTGGACCACCGGCATCGGCCAGGACCCCGACTTCTGGCTCGGCCACTGGGACGCCGATGCGCCGGCCACGTCCGCCGGGCAACCGTCGATGTCACGCCTGTTCCGCCTCAACGAGAAGTGGCTGTATCCGATGAAGCCGAGCGAGTACGTGCGGCGACAGTTCCACGTCTCGTTCCAGGACGACCCGATCGCGGTCGCGGCGCGGAACATCACCGGCATCTCGACGGTGATGTGGGGCAACGACTACCCGCACGCCGAGGGAACCTTCCGGCACAGCCAGAAGCTGATCGCCGACCAGTTCGCCGGCGTGCCCGACGACGAGCGCAGAGCCATGCTCGGCGGCACCCTCGGCGGTCTCCTCGGCTTCGAGGTTCCGGCTCTCGCCTGAGCTCGCCAGCCCGTACACTCGGGCCATCCATGGCGACGAACGGAGCGCCCAGCGCCACGAAGCGATCGCTCGGATCCGAGCCCGAACGCCGACCACCGTCGCGCGACGGCAACAAGCTGGCTGCGAGCCTGGCTGACCGGATCGTCGCCGACATCGCCGAGCTCGGCTGGCCGGAGGGCCGAGTCCTCGGCTCGGAGTCGGATCTGCTCCAGCGGTACGGCATCAGTCGCGCCGTGTTCCGCGAAGCGGCGCGGCTGGTCGAGCTGCAGCACGTCGCGCGCATGCGTCGCGGACCCGGCGGCGGGCTGATCGTCGCGGCCCCGTCCGTCGACGCGATCGTCGACGTCGTGTCCGTGTACCTCTACTTCGTCGGAGCCAACGTCGACGAGCTGTTCGAGGCCCGGATCGCCGTCGAGTCCGCAGCGGCGGCCCTCGCGCCGGACCGCTTGGAGGAGCGCTGGATCGAGCGGATCCGCGCGCTCGTCGAGCGCGAACGGACGAGGGAATGCGAGGATCACCGCGAGTTCCATCGCCTGGTCGCGTCCGTGTCGGGGAACCCCGCGATCGAGCTCTTCGTCGAGCTGCTCAACCGAGCGACGTACCTGTTCCTCGCGCCGCGAACACCGATGAGCGCGAGAGTGATCAACGAATCAGCGCAGGCCCACGCGGCGATCGCCTCGGCGGTGCTCGCCGGCAACGGTGGTCTCGCCAGCTCGCGCATGCGCAAGCACCTCGACGCCGAAGGCACCTTCCTCCGCCGCCGTCGGGTGGCGCCTGCGGGCCTTGCCGACCTGCCCCAGATCGGGCGTACCACGAAGCTTCCCGAGGTGACCGCGCGCAAGATCTTCGACGAGGTCGTCGAGCGGGGATGGCCGGTGGGCGAGCTGCTCGGGTCCGGCCCCGACCTGATGGCCCGCTACGGCGTCAGCCGAGGGGTGCTCCGCGAGGCGGTGCGGCTGCTCGAGTACCTGCAGATCGCACGGATGCGTCGCGGCCCGGGTGGTGGTCTGTTCGTCACTGCGCCCGGCGTCGAAGCCACCACCGAAGCGATCGCGCTGCACGTCGAGCGCAACGAGATCACACCCAGCCAGCTGTTCGAGGTGCGCACGGCCGTCGAGATGGCCGTCCTCGATCGGGTGTTGGACCTGCCCGACGATGCGGTCGCGCCGCGGCTGCACGAGGCGTTGGCGGCGGAACGGGCGGCCTCACGCGCCGAGTTCGTCACGGTCGGCCACGATCTCCACCGGGTGCTGGCCGAGGTGTCCGGGAACCACGTGCTGCAGTTGCTGACGCAGGTGTTGGTCACGCTGACCCGTCGCCGCGCGACCGCGCCGGACGATGCCGTCGACCGAGTGCCGGCCGCCGACATCACGCTCGTGCACTCGGGCCTCGTCGACGCGATCGTCCAGGGTGACCGCGCCCTGGCCCGTCTCCGCGCCCGCCAGCACCTCGTCGCACTGGAGCGCTGGGTCCGCTGAGCGGGTCGCTCTCCGAGCCGGCCCCGACCAGTTCGGTACACTCTTTTGCGATGACCGGATGGGACCAGCGGCTCGGCGTGTGGTGGATCGCCGAGGACCACGCCGACCTTCCGGCGGTGTTGGAATCGCCGTCGGGTGTGACGCTGACGTTCGGCGAGCTCGCTGGACGAGCACATCAGATCGTGCACGCGCTCCGCGCTCAGGGCCTCCGCGCCGGCGATGTCGTCGCCTACGCGCTGCCCAACGGCGTCGACGTGGTCTGGTGGCAGCTCGCGCTCCAGGAGTCGGGGATGCGCGGCATCTCGCTGAACCCGTCGCTCTCGGCTCGCGAAGTCCGCGCCATCGTCGACCACGCCGGTGCTGACTGCATCGTGATCGACAGCCAGCACGCAGATCTCGCGTTCGATCTGCAGTCGGCGCCGTCGCTGCGACTGAAGGTGTCGGTCGGCGGGCCGATCGACGATCACCTCGGCTTCGCTGAGCTCGTCGCCGGGCACCCGACGTCCCTGCCCGAGCACCGCTGCTTCGGCGCGCCGATCGTCTACTCGTCCGGCACGACAGGTGCGCCCAAGGCGATCGACCGACACGTGCCCGGCGCCGACGACCCGTCCGCTCGAGCGGACTCGGCCAAGCTGTTCGCGCGGGCCTTCCAGTTCGAGCCGCTGTCGGGCGTGCACCTGGTCTCGGCAGGCATGCACCACGGTGGGTGCCAGAGCTTCTACCAGGGTGCGTTGAACGTGGGGCACGTACTGGTGATCCTGGGCAAGTTCGATCCGGAGCAGACCCTGGCTGCGATCGAACGCCACCACGTCACGACGGCGTACATGGTGCCGACCCAGTTCGTGCGCATGCTCCGCCTCCCCGATGACGTCAAGCGCCAGCACGATCTGTCCAGCCTGCGCGTCGTCGTGCACTCTGCGGCTCCGTGCCCCGTGACGATCAAGCAGCAGATGATGGACTGGTGGGGCCCGGTGATCTGGGAGACGTACGGCGGGATGGAGGGCGCAGCCACGATCGCCAAGCCGGCGCGGTGGCTGGAGCGTCCGGGCACCGTCGGTCGGGCTGTCCGCGGGATGACTGTGAAGATCCTCGACGACGACGGCGGAGAGTGCGCCGCGGACGTGGTCGGCAATGTGTTCCTCGAACCGGTCGAGCCCACGTTCACCTATCGCGGCGACGCTGTGCTGACCGCGTCGGTGCACCGCGGGCGGGCGTTCACGCTCGGCGACGTCGGATCATTGGATGCCGATGGCTACTTGTTCCTGCGTGATCGCGCCAAGGACATGATCATCAGCGGCGGCGTGAACATCTACCCGGCCGAGGCCGAAGCCGTGCTGATCGGCCATCCGGCCGTCGCCGATGTCGCGGTCATCGGCATCCCCGACGACGAGTGGGGCGAGACCGTGCACGCGGTCGTCGAGGTCGCCCCCGGCTTCCAGCCCGGGGATGCGCTCGCAGCGGAGCTGATCGAGCACGCCCGTGCTCAGCTGGCCAAGTACAAGTGCCCGCGCACGGTCGAGTTCCGCAGCACCCTGCCGCGCACCGAGACGGGGAAGCTGTACAAGCGGCTGCTCCGCGAGGAGCACCGCGCCTCGGCACCACAGGCCGAAGCGACCTAGTGCCGTAGGCACTTGCGAAGTGCGTGATCAGTCCGCCGTAACTCGCCCCGCGACGAGCATGGTTGCGGTGGTGCCATATTGATAGCAGAATGCAAGCATGCCGAATGTTCTCGTACGCGATCTTCCAGATGAAGTGCACGCGAGCCTTCTCCGCCGCGCCGACGCGGCCGGGCAGTCACTGCAGCAGTATCTCGCGACTGAACTCACGCGCCTGGCCTCGATGCCCACGATGAACGATGTGCTCGCGCGCATCTCCCGTCGGCACGGTGGCCGAGTCGGCCTCGATCGCGCCGTGGCGGACCTCGACGAAGCGCGCGGACCTCGTTGATCGTCATTGACGCTTCGGTGCTCGCCAACGTCGTCGGCGATGACGGGCCAGCGGGACAGGCGGCGCGCGCTCGCGTCGCCGCTGCAGCCCGATGGTCTGCGCCAGACCTCGTCGACGTCGAGACCGTTGCGGTCCTCCGTCGACGTTGGCGCGCCGGTGACCTCACGGCGCGACGGTTCCGCTCGGCCGTCATCGACCTCGCCTCGCTGCCCATCGTCCGTTTCCCGACCGGTCCACTGATGATACGGGCGTACGAGCTCCGCTCGAACGTGACCCCATATGACGCCACGTACGTCGCGCTTGCAGAAGGCCTGTCGTGCCCGCTGGTGTCGGCCGACCGCCGGCTGGCGCGTGCGCCGGGCATTCGCTGCGACGTCGACATCCTGGTGTTCTGACCGGACGCGACCGCACCGAACCGTCGATGTTCCGTGATGCGCTCGTCAGTCTGCGCCTCCCGTGAGCGCCTGCGGATGGCTGCGTCAGCCGAGCACCGGCACGATGGCGGGCAGATCGGCGACGGTGCGGATGCCGGGTGGCGCCGCGCAGACGACCGACACTGCGTTCACTGCGCGGTTGGCGGTGTAGCCCGGCGTGATGGCGGCCATCTGCTCCAGCGTGATCGGCATCCGCACGTCGAGCTCCAGCGGGGCGTCGCCCTCGACCGACACCCGCCACCCCGTGTCGCCCAGGTCCCATGCGGGCTCGAGGTCCCGGCAGCAGTACCACGTCGCCCGGAAGCGGATGACCTCGCGACCGTCCTTGATCCCGGCCACGGTGACCCGCTGTGCGGCAACTGTGCCGGCCTCCAGCGTGCCGGCAGCGATCGTGACGGTGCGCGGCGTCACGGCCACCTCGCCACCCGCGTCGAGCCGGTCGAGGCTGAGCCCGACCATGTCGGCAACGGTCTGCAGCGACGGGCCGAAGCTGTCGCGACCGTGCTCGAGCCGAGCCGGGTGGAGATCGGCAGGTGGCGTTCCGAAGCCCATCACCTCGAGCAGCAGCTCGGGGGAGTTCCTGGGCGAGAGGTCGGCGAACTCGTCGATGGTCAGCCGATCGAGCCGGCGCTGGATCGAGAGCAGCACGAGCGGCAACGCTTCGCTGATGAACCCGGGGCTGCTGCCGGTGCTGTGGATCGACGCACCGCCCGTCGCGCATGCTCCTTCGACCCGCTGCCGGATGTCGTCCGGCATGCTCGGCGGATGGTGGAACATGCCGCAGGTCGACACGACGTTGATCCCGGCCACCAGCAGCGCGCAGACGACATCGACGTCGGCGGCGCGCGGCATGTACAGGACGCAGTCCGGACGCGAGGCGATGATCGTGTCGAGCCGATCCGTGGTGATCACACCCGTCGGCGCGAGCTCGCACAGATCGCCGGCGTCGAGCCCGACCTTGTCCGCTCCGTAGACGAAGACGCCCACTAGCTCCATCTCCGGGTGCTCGATGATGTGCCGCAGCGAGCGAGACCCGATGTTGCCAGTGGCCCATTGGGCCACACGCAGCGGTGCGGTCGGCTCGGTCTCGTCCGATGAGAACGTTCCCCCCATTTCACGAGAGTACCATGTTCAGATGGAGCATCGATGAAGGCCATTCGCGGAGCAGACGGCGGAGTCATCGTCGACCACCTCGACGATCCGCCGGGCGTGGGCGAGCTGATCGACATGCGTGCCACCAGTGTCTGCGCGTCCGACCTGCTCTACCTCCGGTACGGGCTGCGCCGGATCATGGGCCACGAGCTGGCAGGCGTTCGTGAGGACGGCACGGCGGTGGTCGTCGAGGCGATGTACGGGTGCATGGAGTGCGAGCTCTGCCTCAGTGGCGCGTACAACCTGTGCCCGACGCATCCGCAGCGTGCCCTCGGAGCCACCGCCGACGGCGGCATGGCCGAGCAGTTCCGCGCCCCGTCTGCGCGGCTGGTCGAGCTGCCGGCCGGCCTCGACGTCCGCGATGCATCGATCGTCGAGCCGGCGTCGGTGTCGTGGCATGCCCTGCGGCTCGGCAACACCGGACCGGAGACCAGGGTCGCGGTGGTGGGTGCCGGCGCGCTCGGACTGCTCGCGGTCGCAGGCGCGCACCGCATGGGTTCGACCGATGTCGCCTTGGTGGCACGCCATCCCCACCAGTGGGAGGCAGGTGAGCGTCTGGGCGCCCATGCCGGCACCAGCGGGCTCTACGACGTCGTGATCGAAGCTGCCGGTACGACGGAGAGCCTCGCCGCATCGGTCGACCTCGTCGCACCCGGTGGCACCATCGTGGTGCTCGGCGTGCACATGGGAACTGTCGAGCTGAACTGGTCGCCGCTGTTCCACCGCGAGGCTCGGGTCGTGCCGTCGATGGGCTACTGCAGCTACACCGGCGGCCGCGAGATGGAGCACGCTGCCCAGATGCTGGCCGACGTGCCCGAGATCGCACGGACCCTGATCACCCACCGCTTCCCGATCGACGATGCGGCCGAGGCGTTCCGAGTGGCAGGGGACCGGACGGCAAGTGCGATCCGGGTGGTCATCGAGCCGACGTGACCCGGGGCTGCTCGGCGGCGGCGCCGCTGCGGGCGATGGCGCGTTCGTCGGTGCCGAGGTAGCTCGCGATCACGGCAGGGTTCGAGCGGACCTCTTTCGGGGTCCCTTCTGCGATGACGCGCCCGAGATCGAGGCAGTAGACGCGGTCGCTGATGCTCATGATCAGCGGCATGTCGTGCTCGATGACGAGGACTGAGGCGTGGAGCTCCTTGCAGATCGCCTGGATCAACGGCCCGGCTGCCTCGGTCTCGCGCTGGGCCAGGCCAGCGGTCGGCTCGTCGAGGCAGAGCAGCTTGGCGTCGACTGCCAGCAGCCCGGCGAGCTCGACGATCCGGCGGGTGCCGGTGGACAGGTCGGAGATGTACGCGTCCGCGTATCGCCCGAGGCCGAGGAAGTCGATCAGCTCGTCGGCCTCCTTGCGGCGCACCCGCTCGGCGCGCAGGGAGTGCGGCATGCACAGCGCCGACGACACCAGACCGGTGCGATAGCGAGCCTCCAGCGCGAGCTGCACCGTCTCGCGAACGGTCAGTTCCGGGAACAGCGTCGCCGCTTGGAACGTGCGCCCCAACCCGAGTCGGGCTCGCCGGGCAGTGGCCAGCTCGGAGATCGATTCGCCCTCCAGTTGGATCTGCCCACGGCTCGGTACGAACCCGCCGATCGCGTTCATCAGCGTCGACTTGCCGGCGCCGTTGGTGCCGATCAAGCCGATGATCTGCCCGCAGCCGACCTCGATCGACACACCGTCGAGGGCGCGGATGCCGTCGAAGTTGACGCTGACCTCGACCGTGCGCAGCATCGGAACGCCGGGCTGTGCGGCGGCGCGCGTCGGCCGGTTCAGCGACGTCGGGATCTCGCGCAGTAGCTTGGTCGGGGCAGGTCCGGCACGCCGCGCCATCCATGCGAAGAGCGCATCGCGAGCCGTGTAGCCGACCTGGACCAGCCCGCCGGGGAAGTAGAGCAGGAGCACCAGCAGACCGATGCTGGACGACAGCAGCGGCACGATCGCGTTGCCGGGGAAGAACGCGGGTAGGCCGATCACCCAGAGCGCCCCCACCACCGGCCCGGCGACCGAACCGAGGCCGCCGATGACGACGATCGACACGAGGATCAGCGAATCGTTGACGGTGAAGAACCGGTCCTGGGGGATCGACTGCAATGCGAGGCCGAGCAACGCACCGCCCAGAGCGGCGATGCCGCCGGCGAGCGCGAACGCCGAGATCTTCACCCGGGCCGCCTTGATCGTGTACGCCGAGGCACCGTCGGCGTTGTCGCGCACGCCGATCGTCGTGCGACCGAAACCGGTGCGGCGAAGGCGGGCGATCACGACCATCACGACGGCCAGCACGCCGAGGACGACGTAGTAGAAGGTGCGCTGGTTCTTGATGTGGAGCCCGAACATCGTCGTGCGTTGGAACGGCACCGAGCGACCGAGGTTGCCGTTGAGGATCGGGCGGGCGTAGAGGTACTGCGTCGCGGCGAGCCCGAACGCGAACGTGCTCACTGCCAGCATCAGTCCCTTGGCGTGCAAGGCGGTGACGCCGACCAGTGCGGCGATCCCCGCAGTGACGAGCACGGCCAGCAGGATCGAGGGTCCGATCGGCAGGGCTCGGATGCCGCCGTCGAGGATGCGCGTGTGGTGCCAGCCGATGTCGACGTGGATGCCTCGATGGAACGTGGCCGACAGCAGCGCTCCGATGCCGGCGAAGGCCATCTGGCCGAGCGACAGTTGCCCTGCCCATCCGGTGAGCACCGTCAGCGACAGACCGCACAGCGCGAAGACGAGGATCGTCGTGTACAGCAGGTGCCGTGACGACTGGGTGACGACGAGTGGGAGCACCACGGCGACGATGCCGAGCACGATCAGGCCGACCCGGTCGATCTGGCGGACCCACCACGACGACTGCAGCTGGACTGGGATCGGCTTCCGCTTGGGCGCGAACGAGAACGTGCGCGTCTCGCTGCCCGATGGTCGACTCTGGAAGTACACCGCGATCAGCACCGCGACGAGCACCAGGAAGTCGATCAGGCCGGACTGGTCGATGAAGTTGAACGCGATCACCGCTTGCAGGATGCCGATCACGATCCCTGCGCCGAATGCACGCGGGAACGACACCATCCCGGCGACGACGGCGGCGACGAGGGCGCGGACCAGAGTGCTCGGTCCCAGCGAGGCGAGGCCGGTCGCCGAGCCCGACTGCGCGGCCATCAGCGCGATCGACAACGTCGACAGCGCGCCGGCCACAGCCCAGACGAACAGCGACACACGCTTCGGGCTGACGCCGGCGAGACGGGCGAGGTCGGGGTTCTCGGCGGAGGCCTTGACGCTCTTGCCGAAGGTCGTGCGGTTGAGGAACCACGCCAGAGCGATGGCGGTCAGCGGGACGACGACGAGGATGCTGATCTGCGGACCGCTGATCCGCACCTTCGCCAGCACATGCGTCGCGCCGATCGCGGTGGGAAAGCGGGCGGGCACGACGGTGATCTTCGGATAGGCCGTGAGGATCACCTGGGACAGCTGGGCCACGCCGATCGTGGCGACGAGGACGATCACTCGTGGTGCGGTGAACAGCCTGCGTACGACGATGAGCTCGATGATGATCCCGTACAGCGTGCCGACCACCATGCCGGCGACGACGCCGAGCCAGTAGGGCACGTTGTACTGCACCACCAGGAGCACGAACAGCCCGGACCCGACCAGGCCCATGTTGCCGACCGCGAAGTTGATCACGCGGGTCGCGCGGTAGACGAGGACGATGCCCATCGCCAACAGCCCGAACACCAGCCCGGACGTGAGTCCGTCGAACAGGAGCTGGCGGGTGAACAGCGCGGCGATCATCAGCCGCCCTCGGTTCCGAGGAACACGGCGCGCACGAGCTCGTCGCGACTGCGGAGATCCTCTGCCCGACCCTCGAACCGGACCTGGCCCTTCTCCAAGAACACGGCCCGATCGGCGATCGCCAGCGCGACGTTCAGCGATTGCTCGACGATGACGATCGTCATGCCCTCGGCCTTCAGTCGCTCGATGATCACGAGCAGCTCCTGGACCACGATCGGCGAGAGGCCGAGCGACAGCTCGTCGATGAGCAGCACATCAGGGTCGTGCAGCAGCGTGATCGCGAGGGCCAACATCTGCTGCTGGCCACCTGACATCGAGCCGGCCATCTGGTCCATCCGGCCACGCAGGTCGCCGAACAGATCGAGGACGCGCTCGATCCGGCGATCGCGGTCGGCCCTGTCCGCGCGGTAGATGTAGGCGCCGATCTCGAGGTTCTCGCGCACGGTCATGCGCGGGAACACGCCCTTGCCGCCGGGAAGGAGGCGCACCCCGTACTTCACCCGCAGCTCGGGTGTCACGTAGGTGATCGGCACGCCGTGCAGGCGCACCACGCCACGGCTCGGTGTGCCCAGCCCGGCGATCGCCCGAAGGATCGTCGACTTGCCTGCGCCGTTGGTGCCGAGCAGCGCGAGCACCTCGCCGCGCTGCACCTCGAAGCTGACGTTGAACAGGACCTGTACCTGCCCGTACGAGAAGTCGAGGTCGTGGACCTGGATCGCCGGAACGTGCTCGGGGTCTGCGGCCTGACGCTCGTGCTCGGCGAGATCGTCGCGCAGTTCGGCGACGACGAGCGACAGGTCGTGCTTGATCGAGCTCGCACCGCGCATCACCAGCGCGCCGCCCAAGATCGTGCTCGGCACGCTAAGCACGAGGATCGCCGTGCGTGGCCCGACGGCATTGGTGAAGAACGCGGCCAGCAGCGCTCCGCCGGTGGCGCCGATGAAGAACACGTAGATCGCTCCGAGCGCCGAGCCCATCCCGCGCAGGCGGTACGGCACCACTGCCTGCAGCACCGGGTTGACCATCGTGAACGCGGTGATCAGCAGGACGAAGGGAAGCACGCTGAACGCGGTGAACAGCACGGGGTTCGGCATCGCGTACTGGATCGGCAGGAGGAAGCCCACCGGCAGGATCAGCAAGCCCAGCAGGCGCAGGGCGCGGGCGGGATCACGGTGGAAGAGTGCGTCGTAGCGTCGAGCAGCGAAGGGGAGGACCATCAAGACGCCGAGGCCGTTGACGGTGCCGATCACGCCGCGGCCGAACGCCTGCAGGCCGAAGTGACGTTCGAGGTAGAGGTTCTGCAGCACCGGCCCCGTGAACAGCCCGAAGCCCATCGCCGCGAACGCCATCAGCATCGTCTTGTAGGTCCGGATCCGGTTCAACCGGGCGAACGCCGCTTCGATCGAGATCGGGGCCGGCTTGTTGTCCTCGATGACCTCGCCGAGGACCTCGAGCTGCTCGAACTGGCCTCGCGGTGGCTCCGGGATCCGGAACGCGATGATCGAGAGCGGGATCATCGGGATGCCGAGGCAGAAGTACGCCCACCGCCATCCGCCGTTGCCGCCGGCGATCGCGGCGATGCCTCCGACCAGCACCGGGCTCAGCACGCCGGCCAGGCGCGCCGACCCGGTGATCGACGCGCTGATCCGCCCGCGGATTCCGATCGGATACGAGTCGGCGATCAACGAGCCCTGGACGGGGATGCTGTTCGACTTGGCGACCCCGACGCCGAACCGCGACCAGAACAGGGCCAAGGCGTTGCCTGCCAACCCGCACGAGAACACCATCAGGGCGAAGAACGCGGACGCCCATCCAATGACCGGGGCGCGCCGGAGCCGGTCGGCCAGCCAGCCCATCGGCAGCGCACCGAGCACGATGAACGCGCCCGATGCGGCGCTGATGAACACGATCGTGCCGTCGCTGACACCGAGGCTGTCGCGGATGTTCGGTGCCAGCACGGACAGCACGGCGCTCTCCAGCTCGTCGAACGACTGGATCAACAGCAGCATCACGAAGGCGAAGACGCCGCCGATCTTGATCCCCTCGCGAAGGGTCAGCTGGTTGCCGCCGACCCCGGGGAGGAGGTCGTCGGCGAACAACGTCTCGCGTTCGTCCTCGAGCTGCAGCTCGCGTCGCTCGGCCTCGGCGTCGAGCATCGTCCGAGCCAGCCCAGCAGCGCCCTGGGCCGGCCCGTCCTCGGCGTCGGTGATGGAGGTCATGCGACGCGAGCCTGCGTTCAGCCGTTGTCGAGGTCGTAGGTCTTGCCGGCTTCGTTCCACTTGAACAGGTACACGTTGGGGTCACCGTCGGCCGCCGGCGGTGGCCCATAGGTGCGCTCCGTCGGGTCGCCCGGGATCGTCACCTTGAGTCCGTCGATCGCAGCACCGAGCGTTCCGTAGTTCAGGTTCGCTCCCGCCCGCTCCAGGACAGCCGCGGTCAGGACCATGTCCGGGCATGCCTGGAACGCCGCCTGGAAGGGTTGGTTGGAGGAGTCGGTCGGATCCAGCGTGTCGGGAGCCGGCGTGTCGAGGCCCGCAGCCTTGAGGATGCTGACGCACTGCTGCATCGTCGACTCGTCGAAGCGGGCCTGGTCGGGTCCGTACCCACCGGCGGCGTAGGAGCCGTCGAGGATCGAGGTGTCCGTGGTGGCTGCGCTGGTGTAGAAGGCCCGAGCGGCCAGCGTGTCGGTGAACAGCAGCTTCGGACGGAACGAGGTGTCGGCGGACTCGGTGATCGCGAAGTTGGGAGCACCGATGCCGACGAGGAGGACCGTGTCGGCGTTGGCCGCCTTGAACTTCTCGGCGATCAGCTTGACGCTGCTCTCGATCGCGGCGTTGTCATCCGTTGGAGCGTCCATCACGCCGACCTCGACCGGCGTGATGCCGAGCTTGTCGAGCGCCGGCTTGACGTTGTTGTCGTACTGGGGCTTGTCGGCCGCCGCGACGTACACGGCCACCTTGCCGGTGAGCAGACCGGCGTCGGCGAACTTCTGGGTCGCAGCTGCGGACTGATCGGCGTCCGCAGTCCAGGTCACCCAGGGTGCCTTGGCCCGTGGTGTGAGGTCGGCGGTCATCCCGCCGCCAACGACGGCGGTGCTGTGCGCTTCGAGCGGGCACATCGTGGAGTCCCCGAGGAAGAAGCCGGTGATGAGGAAGACGTCGTCGTCCTCGGTCAACTTCAGGCAGGCTGCGTCGGCGCCGGCCGCGTTGGTCGGGTCGATCGGGGCGAGCACGATCTGCAGCTTGCGACCGTTGATGCCACCCTTCGCGTTGATGTCGTCGGCGAGCGCCTGGTACACCTTGGCGTGCGGTCCGAGGTCGTAGTTGAGCCCGACGGCCTTCAACGCTTCGGTGTCGACGTAGGTGACGCCGATCTTGATCGTGTCGGCGCTGACGCCCGGAGCGTCGCCGGTGAGGGTCTGGTCGACGGTTCCCGGCGTGGCCGCGTCGGTGGCGACCGGAGCCTCGGTCGTGTCGGCGCCATCGGTGGACACCGTGGAGCTGTCGGTCGAGCCGGTGGCTTCCGTCGTCGCTTCGGTGGTTGCTGCGGTCGAGTCGACCGTCGAGTCAGCAGCCGTCGCCCCGGTGGTGGCTGCCGTCGAGGCCGGCTGGGTCGTGGTCGTCGCTGCAGCGGTCGTCTTCGAACTGCTGTCGCTGTTCGACGTGCAGGCAGCGAGGATCGACGCCGCGACCACCGCGGTTCCGGCCAGTGAGACCCGGCGCGAACGGCGCCGGGATGGATTCGTGTGCTTCATGGTGTTCCCCCAACTCGTGTGATCTGGTGTTTCGGTGACGTTCAGCGCGCGCCGACGATGACGCGAGCGCGAGCGATGTTCTGGACCCGCGCGTGCGGGCTGTTCATGTCGCCGTTGCGGTGCGATGTGACCCGTACGGTGGCGAAGTGCGTGCCCGGCTCGGCGTAGGCGTGCGACATCGTCAGCACGGCGCGGTCGAGCGCGCCGTCGATGCCGGTCGACGTGACCGGGTAGTTGCCCAGGCCGTCGAAGTCCCACTCCGCGGCGACGATCGTGCCGCCACCGAACGGCACCTCGACCGATGCGATGAACTCCACGTCCTCGCCGACGGCTGCGTGCGCTCGTACACCCTGCGGCGTGGACAGATGCACGACGGCCTGGATGCCGTGCCGTTCTTCGGCGGAATCGGGAACGCTGATCTGGCCGTCGGCGAGCTCGAAGTTGGTGCTGGGTGGCGGGGCGACCCCGTGCTCGACCCATGCAGCAACGTCGCGCAGCGCCTGCTGGAGGACGCCGAGGTAGTTGACCATGCGCGTGCGCCGAGATGGCGTGGTGTCGGCCATGACGAGACCGGCGACCGGTTCCGCACTCGTGTGCATCGCGTGGTCGACGAACCAGAGCCGGTACTGGTCGTCGATGCGGTCGCCGAGCGCTGACTCGACCAGCCCCCGGTACCACACCGCTTGGCACGGGAACGCCGCTTCGTCCATCAACGTCTGGACGACGATCATCTTGCAGGCGAACCGCCCGCTCTGCAGCGAACCGGCGCCCTGGAACGCCATCCCGGGTCCGATCACCTTCGGGCGCTGCGGGTAGATCGGCGCACCCCCGGCGAGGAACTGGTCCCAGACGGGGAATGCCGGGTGGACCTGGTGGCGGTGGTAGGTCTGGAACGCGAGGTAGATCGAGTTGTCGACGAGGACGTCGTCGCCGGCGGCGATCCCACCCGAGGACTCGAAGTGGGCCTCACCGACGCCGGTGAGGATGATGTCGTCGACGACGCCGACCACGTACATCGTCAGGCCGGCGGACGTGCCGGTGGTGATCTCCACGGTGGCGCCGAGGATGTTGCCATCCGGGATGTCCGCGACTCGGAGTGCAGCAGGGATCTCGCCACCCTTGGTGCCCCGGGGCATCGCCATCGGCATCGGCAGGCCGAGTGCCGCAGCCTGCTCGCCGTACAGGACCTCGGTGACGACGGTCTTGTGCTGGACTCGCGCGGCTTCGAGTGAAGCCGGCGCGTCGGCGCCGAGGTAGCCCGGCACGGTCCAGAAGTCGTCGAAGTAACTCGTGTCGGCCTTGATGATGTTGTCGGCCAGCACCGACCACACGGCGGTGTAGCCACGCGCGACCCGGTCGACGTCGAACCACGAACGCGGCGGACAGCCCATCTTCGTGACCTCGGCGAGGGCCTGGCGCTGCTCGACGCTGAGCCCCGCGTACATGTCCCCGCTGCCACCGGGTTCGACGGCATCGACGATGTCGGCGAACTTGCCGGAGAGCAGCCGGATCGCGTGGGCCTGCACGGAGAACACGTTGGGCATGCTCATCGGCGTGCCCATCACGAACGGCACGGCGCCGTCCCACACGTCGTTGGTGCTCTCGACGCAGCTCAACGTCTTGAACGCGCCGCCGCTGCCGCCGTACACGTACCCGTACGGCCGGTGATCGCCGTACATCTCGCCGGCCAGCTCTCGCGAGTAGAGCGCCACGGCGGCGCTGGCGCGGAAGCCGGCCATGCTCGGGTCGTCACCCGGGAACGGGTTCGGCCGACCGAGGTTCGACTCCACCAGATACGCGCCACTGTCGACCGCGAACTCGATCGAGCCGGCGATGCCGTAGAGCACCCCGATGCTGGCTGCGAACTCGATCCCGGACATCGGCAGCACGGGTTGGAAGAAGCGCCCCTCGTACTGCTCCGCGGGGGGAAAGTACATCGAGAACCGGGTGTCGCCGCCCTCGAACCCACCGTGCACGAAACGGTGCCGAACCGGTGCGTCGCGCCACTCGTCGACGTCGATGAAAGGCGTGCCGAAGGTCGAGTCCTTCGAACCTCGTGGCATGACCCCCGTCATCGCTTCCCCCTGGTTGTCTACGTCATCGGTCTGGCGTCACCGGCTCGGCTCCGTCTGCATCGCTTCATCGACACGGCGTGCGCATCGGTGCTGCTTCCCGGCCCACGTCGATCGCGCCGCCGGCCCCCGGCAGCATCTATTGAGCACACCTTAATCCTCATCCCTTGCGGCGTCGTTCCTGGCGTCCGCAGCGTCCCACCCGGTGGGTCATGCGGCGTCGCTGGGCGTGAGCTCCAGGTGCAGCCGCGTCAACCCGCGCAGGATGAACGTCGGCACGTACGAGAAGCGCCGTGAGCCGGCGGGGCCGTGCTCGCTGTCGGAGATGCGGATCGCCGAGGTCTGGTCGAGCAGACGTTCGATGCTGACCCGTGCCTCGGCCCGGGCGAGCGGTGCTCCCGGGCAGGTGTGCGGGCCGCGTCCGAAGGAGATGTGCTGGCGCGCGTTGGCGCGGTTGACGTCGAACGTGGCCGGATCCTCGAAGCGGCGGGGATCCCGGTTCGCCGCTGCCATCAGCAGCATCAGCGTGGTCCCGGCCGGGATGTCGAGGCCGCCGACGGTCGTGGCGACCTTGGAGAGGCGAAAGTCGCCCTTGATCGGGCTCTCGATCCGCAGGCATTCCTCGATGAAGTTGGGCACCAGGTCGCGTCGCGTGCGCAGCAACGCCTGCAACTCCTGATCCTCCGCGATCAGCTGCACTGCCGAGCCGAGGAGGCGGACCGTGGTCTCCTGACCGGCCGCGAACAGATTGGCAGCGACGCGCACGACGTCGATCACCTCGGGAATCGAACCGTCCGGGAACGTGGCCGAGGCCAGTCCGGTCAGCACGTCTTCACGCGGGGCGAGCCGGCGGTCTTCGATGTACTCGCTGAAGCGCTCGTACAGGTAATCGAGCGGCGAATGCGCCATCGGCCTGGCCGAGGTGCTGCCCACTCCTCCGCCGTGCGGACGATGCAGGAGTGCCTCCTCGAACTGGGCGTGCTCGTCCTCGGGCACGCCCAGCAGGTCGGCGATGACCAGCATCGCGAACGGGCTGGCGAAGTCGCCGATGAACTCACAGGTGCCAGAGCCCAGGAACGTCGCCATCTGGCGATCGGCGAGACCCCACATGAACGACTCGTTCTCCTTCAGCCGCTTCGGCGTGATCAACCGCATCAGCAGACCGCGGTGGTCGGTGTGCTTCGGCGGATCGAGCGTCGGCAGCTGATCGCTCATCGGCAGCGAGTCACGGTGTTCGGCGATGAGGTCGGAGATGTCGTCGACGCCGTCGGTGGACACGGGGAAGCCCGGGAACGGACCGGTCACCGAAGTACAGGACGAGAACGTGGCCGTGTCGTTGAGGACGAGGGTCGCTTCCTCGTAGCCGGTCACCATCACGACGTCGTGGTGCGGCTCGCGACGCACCGGGCACTCGGCGCGCAGCGCCTCGTAGTACGGATACGGGTCGGCGATCATCGCGTCGTCACGGAAGAAGTTGATGGCGTCCACGTCGGTCATGGTCTGTGCTCGATCCGATCCTGAGGCGGTGGCATGGCGGAAGGAGCTGGTCGGTGCGCTGCATGAGCCCCCAAAGTCACTCTCTCCTCCCGTGAGAATAGCGTTCTCGGCAGGTCGATGTCCAGGTCGACGGTCCCGCTGAGTGGGATGCGAGGACGGCCGCGTCGGGTATGAACGGTCACGACCGCGCCGGCAGGGGAGCGCTCCCTGGCTCCGGCTGGAGCCGCCACGTCTCGAACGCCATCGCAAGCGTGGTGTACGTGCCGACGACGAAGACCAGGTCCATCACCTGCGCCGTGTCCAGCTCGCCCTGGAGGGCGAGCCACGTGGCGTCGCCGATGTGGCCGTCGCTGATCAGTTCGTCGGCGGCCTCGAGCACGAGCAGGTCGGCTGCGGCGAAGCCGGAGTTGCCGTGGACCAGCTGATCGATCTCGGCCTCGGTGATCCCCGAGTCCAGTGCGATCTTGACGTGCTGGCCCCACTCGTAGGCGGACTGCCGCCGATGGGCGGTGCGCAGGATCGCCAGTTCGCGCAGGCGGACGGGCAACGAGCCAGCGCGCATCTGGTAGCTGCTGAAGGCCCAGAACGCCTTCGCCAGCGCCGGATGGCGCACCATCGTGGTCACCACGTCGAACCGCACCGGGTCGAACGCGTGGCCGGAGCCGGCGCGAGGGACCCGTTCGCCCGGGACGCCGAGCAACGCCCCGTAGGCGGCGTACTCGGCCTCACCCCACTCCTCCGCAGGCAGCGGCGCGAGGCGGGGCGGTTCGGCACTCATCGTCGGCTCCTGCTGACGACCCTCGAAATGACCTCGACCAACATCTCGACCCCTGTTTGCGCGAACAGCCTGGAAACGTTATTCTCCAAAACCGCGAGAGAGCGTCGCACGCATGAGTTGCCGATGTCAAGGCACTGCACGACGACGAGAACGGGGAACGATCGCGAATGAACATCGTCATCGGGGGTGCTTCGGGGATCGGCGCGGCGACCGTGCCGCTGCTCAGCGGACCGACCCTGGTTGCCGACCGGGTCGGCGGAGACGTCGCCTGCGACCTGGCTGATCGGTCGTCGCTGGAAGCGTTGGCGGCCGGCATCGACAAGCTCGACGCCTTGGTCGTCACCGCTGGTGTGTCGCCCGTGCAGGCCGACGCGCGGACGGTGTTCGACATCGACCTCGCCGGCATGGCACGCGTGCTCGACGTGTTCGATCGACTGGTCGGCCGGGGGACGGTCGTCGTCTGCCTGTCGTCGATGGCGGCCCACATCGGCGGAGAGCACGTCTCCGCCGAACAACTCGCCGCGATCGACGATCCGCTCGGTGACGCCATCTTCGGCCTCACCGACAACCCTGGCTTCGCGTACCTGATGTCCAAGCTCGGTGTTCAACGCATGGTCCGGCGCAAGGCCGTCGAATGGGGCCCGCGTGGGGCTCGATGCGTGTCGGTGTCCCCAGGTGTCATCGACACACCGATGGGCGCGCTCGAGATGGCCACCGAGGGAAGCGGAGCCGCCGACGTCGCCAAGTTGGCCGTGCTCGGTCGCACCGGCGTGGCCGAGGACATCGCACGCGTCGTGGCGTTCCTCTGCTCCTCCGATGCGGCGTTCATCACCGGCACGGACATCCTGGTCGACGGCGGCGTCATCGCCGCACTGCGGACGAACACCACCACAGACAACGAGGGGAAGCAGCGATGACGGGGAACCGAGCGACGAAGCGAGTGGTGGTGGTCGGTGCCTCGACCGGATTGGGTCGATGCCTGGCCATCGGGCTGGCGGCACGGGGCGCGCATGTCGCCCTGATGGGTCGACGCCAGGAGAAGATCGACGTCGCCGCGGCGGAGGCGGGCCACGGCGCCGTCGCGATCGCCTGCGACGCCACCGACGAAGCCCAATGCGCGGAGGCGATCGCCGCTGCGGCAGAGCGACTCGACGGGCTGGACACCGTGATCTACGCCGCGGCGACCGGACCCCTCGTGCGGCTCCAGGACGCGGATGCGGCGACCTGGCGGCAGACGTTCGACACCAACGTGATCGGCGCGTCGCTGATCACGGCGGCAGCGATCCCGCACATCACCGCGTCGCTCGGCAACATGCTCTTCCTGTCCACGACGGGGGCGTCGTACACGCCGCCGTGGCCCGGACTCGGCGTGTACCAAGTGACCAAGGCGGCACTCGATCGGTTGGTCGAGGCCTGGCGCGCCGAACACCCGGGGGTCAACTTCACCCGGGTGACCATCGGCGAGTGCGGCGGCGGCCAGGGCGATGCCCAGAGCCACTTCAACACCGAGTGGGATCGATCGCTGGTGGGCGACTTCGCCGGCGCCTGGTTCGCGCGCGGGCTGATGGTACCCGCACTGATCGACGTCGAGCACCTCATCGACATGTTCGACGCGCTGGTCCAGTCCGGTCCGTCGATGCAGGTCCCTTCGATCACGATCATCCCGCGTCAGGCCGTTCCCGCGAGCTGACGCACAAGAGCCCGCTCGATCGAGCGGGCTCCTGTGCGTTCGTTCCGGCGCGTTCGCCGCTGGCGGGTCAACCGGTGGTGGTCGCCGTGGTGGCCGTGCCATCGATGGCGTCTGGTGCACCGCCGCCGTCGTGGTGATGGCCGCCGCCGTGGCCGCCTTCGGGGTGGGAGGCGAGGACGGTGGCGTTGCCGGCGTCGACGATGACGTCGAGGCTGCCGCCGGCGGTGGCGGTGACGTCGACGTCCCAGACGACGTTGCCGGCGACGCTCTTGAGCTCGGCGGTGCCGGCGGTGCCCGGGGTG
>JAOBWQ010000225.1 GCA_025463425.1 Ilumatobacteraceae bacterium
GTTCACGGGCTTCCTCACGCTCTGGAACTACGAGGAGTACTGGCACGGCAACGCGCTCGGCCGGATCCTGGCGATGCACGACCGCCCCGCCCACGACGAGCGCTTGTCGGACATGCGCGAGTTCAACAAGCGCTACCTGTTCTGGAGCCCGGCCATCTTCTGGGCGCTCGGCCACGGTGTGCGCAAGTTCCCGGCCGTGCACATGACCTGGGGTGCGATCAACGAATGGACCGCGAACGCGGCCTACAACCGCCTCGGCGCGATCGCTGATCATCCCGTGCTCACCGAGCTGCTGACCCGCATCATGCGCCAGGAAGGGCGGCACGCCGGCTACTACGCCAGCTTCGCCCGCGACTACCTCGAAGGTGACCGCAAGGCGCAGAAGGTGACGTCGTGGTTCCTGCGCCACCAGTGGGCGCCGGTCGGCAACGGCGACGTGCCCAAGATCGAGACGTCGTTCGCAACGGCGTACCTGTTCGGGTCCGGTGATGGCATGGAGCTGATCGACCGGATCGAGGATCGCATCGATCTGCTGCCCGGTCTGAAGGGTCTCAACCTCGTCCGCACCGGCATCGCCAACGCTCGCGAGCACGTCATCCAGGAAGAAGGCTTCCTGCCCCCGCCGCCGAAGCGCGAGGGCGGCGAGCGCAAGTCCGGCGCCGACGACGAAGCGGTCCTGCAGGGTCTCTGACCCGAACGCGCAACTCGGGGCATGTCCACCGGAACCACCGGCGGGCATGCCCCGAGTCGATCGTTGTTGCATTGCGTGGTGTCGGTCCACCCAGCCTGAGCTGACCGACGAGCCCGGCCACGCCGCCAGGGGAGCGAACGGCGTGGCCGGGATCACCCGGCGTGGATCAGGCGGCGACCGCCTTGTCCAGCTTGGCGAAGGTGTCCGGCACCGGGTACTGACCCAGGACGAACAGCAGCACAGCGGCGTGCTGGGCATCGATGATCTGGATCGAGCCGGCGAGCAGGATGGCATCCTTGTCGCTGATGACGGGCAGGGCGCTCTGGTAGGTCGCCGAGGCGATCTGCTCGAGCATCAGAGCCAGCGTCGCGGCTCCGGCGACGTCGGTCACCTTGCCGAAGGCTGCATCGACCGTGGGCTTCAGCGTGGCATTCGGCTCGGTGACGGCTTCTGCGCCGGCGCCTGTGAGCACCTTGTTCCACGCATCGAGCTGCTGCTGGTGCTGATCCATCGCGGTCTGCACGAACGTCGCCACGGCGGGCGGCACGGTGCCGAGCGAGCCAGCCGTGGCGGCGTCGAGCGCCGCCTTGTACGTGCCGACCGCGAGGACTTCGAGGCCCGCAGCGAGTTGGGCGATCTTGGCATCCGTGGCCGCACCGTCAGCGGCGGCGGCGGTGGTGTCCGTCGCTCCGGAGGTCGCTGTCGTGTCCATGGTCGTGCCTGCGGTCGCACCAGTGGTCGGGGCCGTCGTGGCTCCAGTGGTGGAGCCGGTCGTGCTGGCCGTGGTGGTGCTGGTGGCCGTCTTCGTGTCGGAGCCGCAGGCGGCTGCCACGAGGGCAGCACCGAGGACGCCCGCACCGGCGAGCAGCCGGCGGCGGGAGAACGGTCCAGCCGTCATCGACGCGATCGGTGAGCCGATCAGATCGGCGACGGTCGAGTCGTTGTTCTTCATGTCGAGGTCATTGCTCACTTGACTGCTCCTTCGGCTGCTGGGCTGGCCGCGGTGGTGGGTTCGAATGCTGCGGGGAAGGCGACGTTGCCGGCCGCTGCGGGCAGCGAGGCGACGTCGGTGGGGATGGCGATGAGGGCGTCGCCCCCACCGGACAGGAGAGCGCCGACGGCACGCAGGGTGGCCAGGTGCTGGCACTCCACGCCCATCACGCTGGCGACCAGCGCGATGGTGTCCTTGTCGGCGAGCATGTTGCACTCGTTGAGGTAGGTCTCGGTGGCAACCGTCTCCAGCGTTGCCGCCAACATGACGACATCGAGCGGCGCCTTGAGGGTGGGCTTGGCGGCCTCCACGATCGGCGTGTACTTCGGGTTCGGCATCGTCTGCTCGGCGCCGCCGAGTGCCTTTGCCTGGGCGTTGAAGGCGTCCTGGTGATCCTGGTGCTGCTGCATCGTCGTCTTCGCGAACGCGACCATGACGGCATTGCCGCCGGAGATGAACGGCAGCGTCAGGGCAGCCTTGTACGTCGCCACGGCGAGGATCTCCAAGGAGGCGTTGGTCTGCAGCATCTGGATGTCGAGCGAGCTGTCCGCCGCGACCGGGCGGGCGAGGATCGACGTCATTGCGGCGCCGAGCACGCCGATGCCGGCGATCCCGGCCAGCTTGGCCTTCATGGTGGAGCGAGATGCCTGGAGGGCACGCATCTCGTCGGGGGTGATGATGGCCGACTTGCGGCGATCGTTGGCGAGATCGCGGAGATCGGGCAGAACAGCAGCGGATGCCTTCATGGCATCCGTGTGCTGGTCTTGGGACTCCTCGATCAGTTCTGTGAGTCGTGTGTCATCGATGAGCACGGTGACGTCCTTTCAGCGGTGGCCACACGGGGATGGATGGCCTTCGTGTTCAGTCAGTCCCCGAACACCGCGTCAATAGACGTCATCCAGAAATTTTCTGGCTCCGTACGGGTGTCGTCATCCCAGCTCAGAGGGTGTTTCTCAGGCGGTCCGCTCGCGGCGCTGCAAATGCTTTTCGCCCACGCCGACCAGGCGATCTCCGAGCCGCCAGACGATCGGCAGCAGTAGCCCGGTCGCGACGATGACCACGATCATCATGATGATCGTGCCGCTCGGCGGGTCGACCAGCTTGAAGTAGTTGCTCAACGGATCGAAGATCAGCGCCAGCGCGAGGAACGCAGCCATCGCCGCGATCAAGCCCATCTTCCACATCACCCACGGCTGCGCGACTCGGGCCAGGACCAAGATCGCGCTGGAAGCCAGCACCACGGTGGCGACCGTGCGCTCCTGGTCGAGCGACACGCCACCGGTGTGGCGCGCGATCGTGTAGGCGATGTATGTCGCGAACGAGGCCAGGGCGCCACCGGGCAAGGCGATGCGCAGCACTCGACCGAGGAACCCGGCGCGCACCGGCGCGTCGTTCGGCGCGAGCGCCAGGAAGAAGGCAGGCATGCCGATCGTGAAGGTGCCGACGAGCGTGAGGTGGCGAGGCAGGAACGGTGCGTCGGCGCCGCTGATGACGGTGGCGATCGCGAAGAACAGTGCGTACACGGTCTTGACGAGGAACAGGCTGGCGACGCGCTCGATGTTGTTGATCACCCGTCGACCCTCGGACAGCACGCTGGGCAGCGATGAGAACGTGCTGTCGAGCAGCACCAGTTGGGCGACGGCACGGGTGGCTTCCGAGCCGCTCGCCATCGCGATCCCGCAGTCGGAGTCCTTCAGCGCGAGCACGTCGTTGACGCCGTCGCCGGTCATCGCGACGACGTGGCCGCGCGACTGCAGCGCCTTGACCATCTCACGCTTCTGGTGGGGGCTGACCCGCCCGAACACCGTCGAGCCGACCACGGCGTCGGCGAGGGCTTCCTGTTCGGTGGGCAGCTCACGAGCATCGACCAGGTTCTCGGCGCCGGCCAGCCCGACGCGCCGGCCGACGGCTCCGACGGTGCGCGGGTTGTCGCCGGAGATGACCTTCAGCGTCACGCCTTGGGCGGCGAAGTAGCTGAGCGTCTCCGCCGCGTCGCCACGCACCTCGTCCTCGAGCATCACCAGTGCCGCCGGGCGGAGGTCGTCCGGCAGGGTCTCGCCGCTGAGCCCGCCGTCGCACACCGCCAGGACGAGGACCCGGTTGCCGGCATCGGCGGCCGTCTCCACCTGAGTCGCCATGTCGGCGTAAGCGGACTGCGACATCACCATCTCGGGGGCGCCGAACACCCAGGTGCCGTTGTCACCGAACGACGACGCGCTCCACTTGCGGGCCGAGGAGAACGCCACCGATCCCGACACGATCCAGTCGGCAGCCATGTCGAAGCGGCCCTGCAGGGCGCGCTGGGTGGCGTTCGGGTTCGGGTCGCTCCATGCGATCGCGGCCAGCGCGGTCTCGACCCGATCGGTGTCGGGTTCGGCGCCGATCATCTGCACATCGGCCACGTCCATCGACCCGGAGGTGATCGTGCCGGTCTTGTCGATGCAGATCACGTCGACGCGGGCCAGCACCTCGATCGCCGGCAGCTCCTGGACCAGCGTGCGCTTGCGCGCGAGCCGTACCACGCCCACCGTGAACGCGACGCTGGTGAGCAGGATCAGGCCCTCGGGCACCATCGCCACCACGAGTCCGACGGACGTGACGAGGGCGTCACTGACGCGGGCGTCGCCGGTGAGCTGGCGGATGAACAGGGCGATGCCCGTCGGCACGAGTGCCCAGGTGACGAGGGTGACGATTCGATCGATGGCGGTGCGCAGTTCGCTGTGCACGAGCGTGAACCGGCGCGCCTCTTCGGCGAGCTGGGCCGCATAGGCATCGGCACCGACCTTGCTGACCACAGCCCGAGCGTTGCCGGCCACCACGAAGCTGCCCGAGAGCAGCTCGTCGCCGGGCTGCTTGACGATCGGATCGGCCTCGCCGGTGAGCAGCGACTCGTCGACCTCGAGGTTGCTGGCGATGAGCACGCTCGAGTCGGCGACGATCTGCTGGCCGGGGAGCAGATCCATGACGTCGCCGAGCACGAGCGCGTTCACCGCGAGGTGCACCGCATCGCCGTCGCGGATCGACGTCACCTTCGGTGCGTTGACGACGGTCAGCCGGTCGAGGGTGCGCTTGGCACGCAGCTCCTGGATGATCCCGATGAGTGTGTTGGCCACGATGACGCCGCCGAACAGCGCGTCTTTGTACTGCCCGGTGGCCATCACGATCGCGAACAGCACCCCGATGAGGGCGTTGAACTTCGTGAACAGGTTGGCGCGGATGATCTCGGTGATCGTCCGCGACGGCGCATCGGGGACGTCGTTGACCTCGCCCCTGGCCACCCGCTCGGCCACCTCCGCTGCGGTCAGGCCGCGCTGGGCGAGATCGGCGCGCTCGACGTCGCCGCTGTGATCGGGGGCAACGCTGGACTCGGTCACCGGCCGAGCGTATCCCCTGAGATCGCCACCGTCCGGCCCGTTGTCCGGCCCGGCATCCTGCCCGACGGCAGGTGCTCCGGCATCGGTAGCCTCACCGCATGCGCTTCGAGTCGCGCCGCAAGCGCCGCCAACGCGAGCTCGAGGGGCTGGAGTTCCAGAGCTCGTGGCGGGAGATGCTGAGCGTCCGCTGGCCACTGTGGCAGTTCCTCGACACCGACGAGCGGAGCCGGCTCGAAGACCTCGTCAAGGTCTTCGTCCACGACAAGCGGTGGGAAGCTGCGAACGGTTTCGAGGTCACCGAGGCGATGCGTGTGCTGATCGCAGCCCAGGCATGCCTGCTCGTGCTGGAGCTCGACGGCGACCCGTACCGCCAGGTCGACACGATCCTCGTCCACCCCACGACGCTCGTGCTCGAGGGCCAGCGCAGCACCGGCACAGGCGGTCTGGTCAGCAGCGATCCGTATGCGATCCTCGGGCAGGCCCAGTTCGGGGGCCCGACCATCGTTGCGTGGGACACGGTCGCCTACGACGCCCGACACCCCTCACGGGGCCAGAACGTGGTGTACCACGAGTTCGCGCACAAGCTGGACATGCTCGACGGCGTCATCGACGGCACGCC
>JAOBWQ010000115.1 GCA_025463425.1 Ilumatobacteraceae bacterium
TGGCGCATCGGTTCGAGGTCGTGACCGACGACGAGGAGGGTGCCGCCGATGCTCACGGCGGCAAGCACGTTGTCGATGCCGCGTCCGTCCGGCGTGCGAGGAATCGACGCGTACTGGGCCGAGACGAGATCGAACGACTGCGCTGCGTACGCATCGACGGTGTTCGCGTCGGTGTGCTGGGTCTCGATGGTCAGGTGGCGTTCTTGCGCTGCAGCAGTGATGCGATCCAGGGCGTTCTGGGAGATGTCGCTTGAGGTCACCTTCCAGCCTTGCTCGGCGAGCCAGACGGCGTCGCCCCCTTCGCCTGCGCCGATGTCGAGCGCGCGTCCCGGAGCCGCCCCGGCGACCTCCGTGACGAGGGTTCCGTTCGGGTTGCCGCTCCAGATCTGCTCGTTGCTGTAGCGGTGCTCCCAGTCCGCCTGGTTGCCGAGGGGACGTACGGCGGCGGCGATGTCGTCGGCGGCGAGACTGAAGCTGATCATGGCGCCGACACGGCTTCCGTTCGCTGCAGCCTGGAGCACCTGTTGGCTCGGGTCGGTCAGGTTGCCTGCGGCGTACAGCCCGGCCACGGAGGTTTCGCCGGTCGGGTCCGTCTCGACGAAGTCGCCCAAGCCGGTCGAGTGGGGAGATGTCGTCAGGCCGAGTGATGCGAACGGCTCGGTACGTGCGCGGAATGGTGCGCTGACGACGACGGCATCGGCGCCGATGTGCTCGCCGCTGGCGAGCTCGACGGCGGTCACGTGCCCGCCGTCGCCGGTGACGAGGCGCTGCACGGGTCCGTAGACGACGGTGACGCCAGCGGACCGGAGGTTGTCGAGACCGGGATCGTCGATGTCGACGCCGGCGTGCAGGATCAGCGTGAGGCGTGCGGTCAGCTGCCGGAACAGTGCGGCCGGGTGCAACCCGATCGGGTCCGTGACGATCTGAACGATGCGACGGTCCCGGACCTCGTATCCGTGGCAGAACGGGCAGTGGATGACGTCTCCGCCCCAGTGCTCGGCCACGCCTTCGATGTCGGGCAGGATGTCGATCAGCCCGGTCGCGGCCAGCACCCGTCGTGCGACGATCGTGCCGCCGCCGACGAGTTCGACGCGGAAGCCTCCGTCGGCGAGACGCTGGACATCGATGGCGCGGCCTGCGAGGACCTCGCCGCCATAGCTGCGGACCTCCTCGCGGCCGATGGCCGTGAGCTCCGCAGGGGCGACGCCTTCGTGGCCGAGGTAGCTGTGCATGTGCGCAGCAGGTGCGTTTCGTGGCTCGCCCGAGTCGATGACGATGACCGTTCGGCGTTGCCGGCCGAGTTGGAGGGCTGCGGCCAGGCCGGCGGCGGAACCGCCGATGATTGCGACGTCGCACTGACGCTCGATGAGACGTGATCCATGTTCAGTCATGTGGTCGACGATAGGTGCCCACGCCAGATTCGCAAGCAACATTGCCAGATTGGCAAATTGGTCCCGGCGTGAGCACACTCATGATGCTCAGGCTGCCCCGGGCGCGGACAGTGCGAACGATGGATACGTGTCGGTGAGCAGGCGCCCGTAGGCGCTGACTCGCAGCGTGAGCCGGCCGGCGTCGAGCACGAACGACCGGAGGCCTTGCGGCCAGCGACCGGTGAAGAGCACGGCGAACGCGGCGGCGATCACCGCGAGGGTTGCTGCGATCACCACGAGCGCCGTGTAGATCAGGACCGGGATGATCAGGATGATGCGGAACGCCACAGTGACCCGATTGCGGACGGCGGGCTGTGGCGCGAAGTCCACTCGGAGCGGATCGTTGCCGTTGTCACCGTGTGCCGTGTCGAACTCGAACTGCGGGTAGGGCCGGCGGAGGAAGGCGACGTAGCTGTAGGCGCGGGCCTCGTAGCGCAGGATCGTGCATTGGAACTGGGCGATGCCGTCGGGCATGCGGCCGGTGAAGACGATGCTGAACCAGCTGATCACGGACAGGAGGTTGGCGACGTTGCCGAGGGCGTTGGCGATGACGAGGTGTGGGATCGCGAGCACCCAGTTGACGAATGGCCGCCAGTTCTGGGTCTCGCGGGGCGACTCGAGCTGCATGTCGGCGGTGGGGATGGTGGTGGCGGTCATGAGGGTTCCTTGGTGTCTGTGGTGTGAGGTCGTCTGGTCTTGGTGGACATGGGTCGCCCGTCGTCGGTGACGAGCGTTCGATGCGGCGTCGGCGTCAGCTGGCGTCTTTGCGGTACAGCAGCGCTGTGCCGATGGCGATCGCCAGGGCGACGTAGCCCGAGAACACGAACGCGTCCTGGACTCGTGTGAGTGCGGAGGCCAGGGTCTTGGCGTTGTCGCCGGCTGTCCTGATGCCGAGCAGTCCAGCGGCGGCGCTGAAGGGCAGCAACCGGGTGAACTTGGCCGGTGCGAAGCTCTTGGTGATGTTCTCGATGACGAGTGCCCAGATGAGCACGCTCGTGGTCGCGGCGGCGCTGTGGCGGATGATCATGCCGATCCCGAGGCCGAGCATCGGTGCGAGCGTGGTGAGCAGAAGTCCCCATCCGGCAGTGGCGAGCGATCCTGACGTGTTGCCGGCCTTGAGTCCGCCGAGCACGGCGCCTGAGAAGCCTGCGGCCATGCCGAGGATACCCATGGCGAGGCCGAGGCCCGAACCGACGACGGCCTTGGCCGCGACGATCACCCATCGTGCAGGCTGCGTGGTCACTGCGGTTGGGAGGGTGCCGTGCTGCACCTCGGAGGTGAAGGACAGCGTGCCCATGACGATGGCGAGGACCATCGTGAGCCATGTGGAGAAGACGAACGTCTGACCGATCTCGAACGGTAGGTGGGTGTTCGGGTCGGTCTTGACGAAGGTGGCCAGGATCCACGACAGCAGGACGCCGATGACGACGACGCCGCCCAGGAGGCCGGGTGTCGATCGGAGGGATCGGACTTTGATCCATTCGCTGCGCAGGGCGGCGGGCAGGGTGGAGAAATCGTCGCTGCGCGAGCGTGTCGTCGGCTGCGGTCGGGCCCCTGTGTGGAGGGCGATGGTCGGGAGTGTGGTGGTGATGGTCATGGCGGTGTCCTTGTCTGGTGTGTGTGGCAGGTGTGTGGTGAAGTCGTCTGGTTCAGGCGGCGGCGAATTCGGCGCTGGCGCCGGTGATGTCGAGCAGGATCTCTTCGAGTGAGCGTCGGGTCTCGGTGATCTCGATGACCTGGATGTGGTTGTCGTACGCGATCTGCGACACAGCGGTCGTGGTCGTCCCGCGGATCGCCAGGTGGTCGGCGCAGGAGTCCGAGTCGATGCCGTGCCGCTCGAGGAGCCGGCCGAGGTCTGCGGCTTGGGGCGTGCGGACACTGACCGTGGATTCGCCGCGGGCGAGGGTCGTCTCGACCGTTTCGGCGGCGAGCAGCTTGCCGGCACCGACGACGATGAGGTCGTCGGCGAACATGGCGAGCTCGGCGATCAGGTGGCTCGAGACGAACACCGTTCCGCCGTTGTCGGCGAACGCGCTGAGGGTGTTGCGCAGCCAGCGGATCCCGTCAGGGTCGAGGCCGTTGGAGGGCTCGTCGAGGAGCAGGACCTCTGGTCCGCCGAGGAGTGCTCCGGCGAGCGCGAGCCGTTGACGCATCCCGAGCGAGAAGCCGCCGGTTCGCTGGTCGGCTGCGCTGTCGAGGCCGACTTCGTTCAGGACTGCTTCGACGCGGCGAGCAGGGATCGAGGCGAGCGCGGCGGCTGCGGCGAGGTGGTTGCGTGCGGTGCGACCGGGGTGCATCGAGCGTGCGTCGAGGACGGTGCCGACGACGCGTGCGGGACGCCGCATCTGCGAGTAGCTGACGCCACGGTAGGTGGTGTCGCCACGGTCGGGTCGGGTCAGGCCGACCATCATCCGCATGGTGGTGGATTTGCCGGCACCGTTGGGCCCGACGAAGCCGGTGACTCGGCCGGCAGCGACGTCGAAGCTGAGGTCGTCGACGGCGACGCGCTGGCCGTACTGCTTGGTGAGGGATGAGACGTTGATCATGACGGGTTGCTCGTTTCGTTCTTGGTTGATGAGTCGGTGGCGGGTTGCTGGGTGGGTGTGAGCGGGCCGATCGAGACGAGCTCGGCACCGACCGATGTCAGGTGGGCGACGATGCCGTGGAGGTGGGCGGCATCGCGGACATCGCCGGTCAGGCGGGTCACTCCCTCGACGTCGTGGTCGATCGAGAAGTCGTCGAGCAGAGGGCGCAGGAATCGCTCCGTGGCTCGCCCTTTGATGACGATCTCGTAGGTGGTCGTTGTGGTCATGACGCCACCATCGACCTCTCGACCGGGAAGCGCCTCACCTGATGGCGCATCTCACCCGGGTGAGATCTCACTCACGCAGCCGCAGTTGCGGATACGGTCCGCAGATGGACGGCGATCACGATCGGGGAATGGCCGCCACCAAGCTGCGCCCGCCGTCGTCGCCGAGACGTCTGGTCCAGCGGCCGCGGTTGGGGGATCTCCTCGACGAGGGCGTGGCGGAGTCGGTTCCGCTGCTGCTCGTGAGCGCACCGGCGGGTTCCGGGAAGTCGACGCTGGTGGCCGCATGGGCACTCGATGCGGGACGGCCGGTCGCCTGGCTGCAGATCGAAGCGAGCGACTCGGATCCTGCGAGCTTCTGGTCGTCGCTCGTCGCTGCGATCGGTCGATGCCGACCCGAGGTCGCCTCGGTCGTCGGGCCACTGGTGATCGGCGCGCAGGGTGACGGCCGGGTCGTCGTGCCTGCGATCATCAACGCTCTCGTGGATGTCAGCGATCCACTCGTCGTCGTGATCGACGACTACCACCTGATCGACGACGACGGCGTGCACCGCGGGGTGGAGCGTCTCGTCGACCTGTGCCCGGCGCAGCTGACCGTCGTGATGTGCACGAGGGTCGATCCGCCGTTCCGTCTCGGGCGGATGCGCGTCCGCAAGCGACTCGGCGAGATCCGCGCCGAGCACCTTCGGTTCGCGCCCGACGAAGCAACGGCGCTCCTCGGAGCGGCCGGCGACGAGCTGTCACCCGAACGCCTCGACGATCTGTGCTCCCGAACAGAAGGGTGGGCAGCAGGCCTTGTCCTGGCCGGACTGTCGTTGGAGCGTGCGCCTGATCCGGGCCGATTCGTCGATGCCTTCCGCGGCGACGATCAACTGGTCGTCAGCTACCTCAGCGACGAGCTCCTCGACGCGATGAGTGCCGGTGACCGTCAGCGGCTGCTCGAAACAGCGGTCCTCGAGCACCTGACCGGACCCTTGGTCGATGCCGTCACCGGCTCCGCTGACGGCACCAGCTGGTTGGCCGACATCACGAATCGGAACCAGCTCATCATCCGCCTGGACAGCACCGGTGAGTGGTTCCGATATCACCACCTGCTCCGAGATCTCCTCCTGCTCGAAGCGCAACGGACGATGCCCCAGCGCCTTGCCGAACTACACGCTCGGGCCGCCGACTGGTTCGCTTCCAACGGCGACCGTCATCAGGCGGTCGTTCACCGTTTCGCCGCCGGAGATGTTCCGGGAGCGATCGCGCAGATGTACTTCGTCGGGCCGGACCTGCTCGGCCGCGGGCAGATCCGCAAGCTGCGCGGGTTCCTCGAGCAGGCCGGAGAGGCCGCTGCCAACGACGTTGCCTGTGCATTGGGGTGGGGATGGTGCGAGTACCTCTCGAGCCGGCACGAGTCCGCGCGACGCTGGCTCGACGTGGCCCTGGCGGTGGCGCCACCGTCGTTCGATCCCGTGATCGCTGCGCCGCTGCGGATCAACCTCGCGCTCGGCAGCGGCGACGTCGCCGCAGCCTTGCAGTGCGCACGACAGGCGACAGCCGACGGAGAGCTCTGGCAGCGGCCGGCCGAGCTCGCCACCGCTGTCGGCGCGGCCTACGCCTGGGCGGGCATGCACGACGATGCCCACCGGGCGCTCACGATCGCCATCACCCGTTGCAGGGCCGAACAGCGTCTCACCGCCCACGTCCTCACCCTCATCTATGTCGCGATCGACGTGGCTGAACAAGGCGACCGAGCTGCGTCACAGGCCGCTGCGGTCGATGCGGTGACCACTGCAGAGTCGTTCGGGCTGGCCGCCTACCACGGTGTCGCCCCGGCGTTCGCGATCCGTGGTCGCACCGCACCCGAACCGGGCAGCGCCCGTGCGGACGTGGCCCGTGCGCTCGAGCTCGCCCGGCGGGGAAGCACCGATCTCGTTCTCGCGTACGTCCTGACGACCTGCGGCGACACGTTGCTCGATCTCGGCGATGCTGCTGGAGCTGCGCTCGTCGTCGAAGCCCGGGGAACGATCGACCGTTGCGCTGACCCGGGAATCGCCGGCGCGTACCTGTCGCGCATCGAATCACGGCACCACCTGCCGTCGTCTTCGACGGACACCGCGCGTTCAACCCAGGTGCAGCTGACCGACCGAGAGCTCGCAGTGTTGCGGTACTTGCCGACCAACCTCTCGCAACGAGACATCGCCGCCGCCCTCTACGTGTCGCTCAACACGGTCAAGACCCACTGCAACGCGATCTTCCGCAAGCTCGGCACCAGCGACCGCAAGAGCGCCGTCCAGGCCGCACGCGACCGCCACCTCCTCTGATCGAGATCTCATGCGGCGGCCGGGACGAGGCGATGCGACCGGCGCCCGCTGACGTATGCGGCGCAGAGCAGCGCTGACATGCCACCCAACAGGAACGGAAGTCTCGGTGACGTGACGTGGATGACCCAACCCATCAGCAGGGCGCCGATCGGCGTGCTCCCGAACAGTGCCGTCTGGTGGAGAGCCATCACCCGTCCTTGCATCGACGGCTCGGTCGCCTGCTGAACGGCGATCGTGTTCACCGACTGGAACGACGCCGACGCGAACCCCAGCACGATGCTCATCGCGACGAAGGACCAATAGCTCGGCATCACACCGAGCGCGACGCATGCTGCTCCGAATCCGGTCAAAGCGATCGCCAGTGTCCGACGTGCGTCGGGCTTGATCCCGGCGATGTAGATGCCACCGAGGATCGATCCGATCGCGCTCACACTCATCGCAGCGCCGACCGAGCCAGCGCCACGACTGAATCCGAAGCGGACCATCGACGGGAACGTCGTCGGGAAGTTGAGGGCGATGGCACCGACGATCGACATGACCACCAAAGGCCTGGCGACGTCGGGATGGCTGCGCACATAGGCGAACCCCTCGCGCAGCTTGCCCTTCGAGTTCCCGATCATCGGTCGATTGATGAGCTCGCTCCTCCGCAACGCGAACAGCGCTGCGATCACGACGAGGTACGAGGCAGCGTTGATGTAGAAGCCGACGGTCACCCCGACCGTGGCGATCAACCCGCCGGCGATCGCAGGACCGATCAGCCGGGACACCGAGTTGATGGTCCCGTTCGCCGCGACGGCGTTGGACAACAGGTCGCGGCCGACCAGTTGGAACAAGATGGCCTGCATCGTCGGCCGCTCGACTGCCAGCACGAGACCGAGCAGGAACGTCAGCGCATAGATCCACCAGATCGTCGCGTGCCCAGTGGACACGACGATCCCGAACGCCAGCGCGAGCACCCCTGACGCCGACGAAGTCGCCAGCAACACTCGCCGGTTGTCGAGACGGTCGGCGAGGACGCCTGCCGGCGCGCCGAGAAGGAGCATCGGCAGGAACTGGAGCGCGAGTGCGATCCCGAGCTGATCGCTGCGGTTGGTGAGCTCGAGCACCAGCCATGTGACGGCAAGCGACTGCGCCCACGAGCCGATGCTCGAGATGGTCTGTCCGATGAAGTAGAGCCGGAAGTTCCGGTTGCCGAAGGCAGCGAATCGGCCTGACGCGGCCGTTGGTTCGGTACCGACCGGTGGTCGGGCCCTGCGTTGGAGACGTGTGTTCATGAGATCGACCTTGACGGCACGGCCCATTAGGCGCAACTGTTCTTGCCATGCAGGCAAGTTCGAATCCAGAGTCCATCGATGAACGAGTTCGGCGTCGCCTCCGTGAGCTTCGCCACGAGCAAGGACTCACCCTGCAACAGGTCAGCGATCGGGCCAACATCGACATCTCGATGCTCAGCCGGCTCGAGTCGGGCAAGCGGCGTCTCGCCCTCGATCACATCCCCGGGCTCGCCGCAGCGCTGTCGGTCAGCACCGACGAATTGCTCGGTGGAGCGCCCGCGTCCGACCCACGGGTCCGCGGCGAACCGATCACACGCGACGGTCTGACGATGTGGCCACTCACCAACAGGGCTTCTGGTGGGCTGCGCACCTTCAAGATCCGGATGGGCACCAAGCGCCGCCGTCCACCTCCACGAGACGAGCTGCGAGTCCATGACGGTCACGACTGGATGTACGTCCTCGACGGGCGGATGCGGCTGCTGCTCGGCGACCAGGACTTGGTCGTCGAGCCTGGTGAGGCGGTCGAGTTCAGCACCCTCACCCCTCATTGGTTCGGCACCATCGACGGCCCCGTCGAGCTCATCGCTGTCTTCGGAGCCCACGGCGAGCGCACCCACCTGCACGACTGGGCTTCCGAGTCTGCTCGAGGCTGATCATTCGTCGGCGGGCGCGACGGTGATCATTGCGACGAGCGCTCGCGCGTCCGCCGGGGTGAACAGGCTGAAACCGAACGCTGCGACGTGGTCACCAACGACCAGCATGAGGCCGTAGCCACCGATGCCGCCTCCGCCGAGGTCGGGAGCGTAGAACGTTCGGTCACCGATCTGGACCGGCGTGAGGGGATCGCCGACGTGGGCGTTGGAGTCGATCAGCTGCTGCCCGCCCTCGGCGATGGTCATCGTGACGAGCCGTCCTTCGCCGTCACCGAAGTCTGCCGACATCGATGGAAAGTCGGGGACGTTGACCGTGCGGAGATGCCCGGGCACGGGAGTCAGATGGAGCGAGGTGGGATAGCTGAACACGAAACCGTCGAGCGGGTAGGTGGTGATGTCGCCGGAGACCGTGGGCATCGGCTCGGGAGCGTTCGACGCACCTGGGTGCGGGGCGTCGGTCGCGATGGGGATCGATGGCCGGACGGATGTCGCCGGGACTGACGCGTCGGTCGCCAGGGGAATGGTCTGCTGTGCCGCAGGTGCGGTTGTATCCGTGGTCGTCGGCGGTCGTGCCGTGTCCGTCGCGAACGGCGTCCTCGTGGATGTGGTCGTCGGTGGTTGAGCGCCGGCGGTGGTCGCCGGCGCACTGGTCGCGGGCGCGCTGGCCGCCGGCTCGCTCGCGACGCCGCCGTTGCGCTGCTCCGGGCGCTGACCGCAACCGGCGACGAGAACCAGTGCGAGTGCGGCCATCTCGAGCTGCCACGTGCGAATCATCGGTGCCAGCCTCGTGCTGCACCTGGCGACTGTCAATCGGCGCCGAAGATGCGACGCCTGAAGTAGACATTGCGACGATCGAGAGGAGTACGCGAGATGACACCAACAGAGGGTGAGCGGACCTGGACCGTGCATGCGATCGGCACAGTGACCTCGACCCGAGACGAAGCCATCGACGACAACTGGGGGTCGGTGCAGGCGTCGATCACGCTGGTCGATCCCTATGGGCCGGAGTCGCTCCTCGGGCTGGCCGAGTTCAGCCACGTCGAAGTGCTGTACGTGTTCGATCGCGTCGATCCACTGACGGTCAACAGCGGCGCACGCGTGCCGAGGAACAACCCGGCGTGGCCATCGGTCGGCATCTTCGCCCAGCGCGCGAAGAACCGGCCGAACCGGCTCGGTCTCGCAACGTGCGAGCTCGTCGCTGTCGAAGGGACGACCATCGTCGTACGCGGCCTCGACGCCATCGACGGCACCCCGGTCGTCGACATCAA
>JAOBWQ010000141.1 GCA_025463425.1 Ilumatobacteraceae bacterium
CCGACGCCGGTCACACGGCCTTGATCAACCTCTGCGCAGCCGATGACGGCATGGTCACGAACGTGCTGACCACCGAGGAGGAAGGCATCGCGATCGCGACCGGAGCTTGGCTCGGCGGCATGCGCTCCGCGATCCTCATGCAGTCATCCGGGGTGGGCAACTGCATCAACATGCTCTCTCTGCCGGTGATCGCCCGAGTGCCCTTGCTGATGCTGGTCACGATGCGCGGCGAGTGGGCCGAGTTCAACCCGTGGCAGAACCCGATGGGTCGGGCCACCCAGGCCAGCTTGGAGGCGATCGGCGTCACCGTGCTGCGCGCCGACACCGCACGCGATGTGGTCGAGACCGTCGAGCAGGCCACCACCATGGCGTACGACGGTGACCAGCAGATGGCCGTGTTGATCGGTCAGCGGCTCCTCGGGAAGAAGCAGTGGTGACCGGCGTGCTCGACCGTCGCGACGCCGTGTCCCGCCTGCTCGCCAACCGTGGCGACGCGCTCGTGGTGACCGGCCTCGGCTCGGCCACGTACGACGTGCACGCCCACGGCGACCACGATGCGAACTACTACCTCTGGGGCGCGATGGGTGGAGCAGCGCTCGTCGGGTTCGGCCTGGCCCAGGCCCAGCCCGACCGCCGGGTGCTGGTGATCACCGGCGACGGCGAGCAGCTGATGGCGCTCGGTGGCCTCGCCACCATCGCAGCCGCCCGCCCGACGAACCTCGACATCGTGGTGCTCGACAACGAGCACTACGGCGAAACCGGCATGCAGACCAGCCACACCGGTCTCGGCATCGACCTTGCCGCCGTTGCCGCTGCGATCGGTTTCCCGGACACCCGTGTGGTGGGCAGCGATGCCGAGCTCGACCGCTTGATCGACGATCACGCGGCACCGGCCGGTGGCCCGCGGTTGGCGGTGCTGAAGATCCGTGCCGAGAACCTGCCGCGCAGCATGCCGTCGCGCGACGCTGTGTTCATCAAGAACCGGTTCCGAGCCCACCTCGGCCTGACCCCCAACTGATCTGACGATCGAACCGGAATGAGCCCGTCGCGCACGCATCGCGTGGTCATCGTCGGTGGCGCGATCGTCGGCAGCTTCTGCGCGTGGGAGCTGCGCCGGGCCGGGCACACGGGTCCGATCACGGTGGTCGACAAGGACATGTCCTATGCGCGGTCCTCGACGGCGCTGTCCGCCGCGTCGATCCGCACCCAGTTCGGGACGCCGACGTGCATCGCGATGAGCCTGCAGGCGGTCGAGCTGTTTCGCGACCTCAGCCGGCAGTTCGGCGAGGACGATGCCGACATCGGCTACGTGGAGGCCGGGTACCTGATCCTCGGCAGACCCGATCAGCTCACCGAGCGGGTGTCGGCGGCCGAGATGCAGCAGTCGCACGGCGCAGATGTCGCGGTGCTCACGCCGGACGAGCTGACGGCCCGGTTCCCTCACCTCGACTTCGACGGTGTCGGCATCGGCACGTTCGGACTGTCCGGCGAGGGATGGTTCGACGCCTGGGGTCTGCTGTCACTGGTCAAGCGCGCCGCCCGCCGCCTTGGCGTGGAGTACGTGGAAGCATCTGTGACGGGGTTCGAGATCGCCGGTGACGCGATCACCTCCGTACGAATCGGCGAGGGCGAACCACTCCCCTGCGACGTCTGTGTGCTCGCCGCTGGCGCCATGTCCGGGCGGCTGGCGGCACTGGCCGGAATCGAGCTGCCGATCGTGCCGAAGAAGCGCTCGGTCTTCAACTTCCAGGCACCCGTCCCGCGAGACGGCTTCCCGATGCTGTTCGACTCCTCGGGCATCTGGGTGCGCCCCGAGGGCGATGGCTTCATCGGCGGCATCCGGCCGGCGCCCGACGACGACCACGACGCCGACGACGACTTCGAGCCGCACCGTGATCTGTTCGAGGACGTCTACTGGCCGCTCCTCGTGCAGCGCATACCAGCGATGGATCGACTTCGGCTCCGACGCTCGTGGGCCGGCCACTACGAGGTCAACCTGCTCGACCACAACGCCGTCATCGGTCCGCATGACAGGTACGGCAACCTGCTGTTCGCGACCGGGTTCTCCGGGCACGGCGTGATGCACGCTCCGGCCGCCGGCCGCGGCATCGCCGAGTTGATCACCGCCGGGCGGTACGCCACGATCGACCTGACCCCGCTCGGGTGGGACCGCGTGCGCGACGGACGCCCGATGGTCGAGACGATCGTGTACTGAGAAGATGAGAACGAACGAAGGGAACATGCGATGCGAACGATCGATCTGAACTCGGACCTCGGCGAAGGGTTCGGCCCGTGGGTGATGGGCGACGACGCGGCGATGCTGTCGGTCGTCAGCAGCGCCAACGTGGCCTGCGGTGGCCACGCCGGCGACTCCGAGACGATGTACGCCACGTGCCGCACCGCCGCGTCGCATGGCGTGGTGATCGGCGCTCATCCGGCCTACGTCGATCGCGAAGGCTTCGGCCGGCGGATCATCCCGATGCACCCGGACGAGATCGGTCGGATGGTGGTGGCCCAGGTCGGCGCGCTGGCTGCGATCGCACGGTTGGCCGGAACCGAGGTGCGCTACGTCAAACCGCACGGAGCGCTCGGCAACCTCGCCGCGGCCGATGCAGACGTCGCCACAGGCATCATCGACGCGGTTCGTGTCGCGTTCCCGACCCTGGCGATCCTCGCCATCTCCGGGACCCAGCTCGAGCTCGTCGCGCGCGCCGCGGGGGTCGAGGTCTACTCCGAGATCTTCGCCGACCGGGCCTACCAACCCAACGGTCAGCTCGTGCCGCGGAGCCAACCCGGCGCAGTGATCCACGACGCCGAGCACGCGCTGCAGCGACTCCTCACCTTCATCGACAGTGGCCGGATGGAGGTCCTCGGTGGCGAGCCGATCGAGTTGGCGGCTCACTCGGTCTGCGTGCACAGCGACACGCCCGGCGCGGTGGAGATGGCCCGCCACATCCGCGCCGAGCTGTCCGGGGCGGGACTCGCGCCGCGTCCGTTCCTCGAGACATGAGGCAGCCACCGCGCCTGCGCCGCTCCGAGCTGTCGACTCCCGGATCGAACCCGAAGATGCTCGCCAAGGCTGCCGCGTCCGAGGCGGACGTCGTCGTGATCGACCTCGAAGACGGGGTTGCCCCCGACGCGAAGCACGACGCCCGGACCCACACCATCGCCGCACTCCGCGAGCTGTCGTGGCGCCGGATCGGACGCGCCGTGAGGATCAACGCTGTCGAGACGGCCTGGTGCCACGACGATCTGATCGCCGTCGTCGGCGACTGCGACGCGGCGCCGGACGTGATCGTCATCCCCAAGGTCTACGGTCCTCGCGAGGTCTGGTTCGTCGACGACCTGCTCGGTCAGCTCGAAGCCAAGCACGGGTTGGAGCCCGGCGGGATCGGCATCGAGGTGCTGATCGAAGACGTCCGCGCGTTGAGTCGCGTCGAGGAGATCGCCGCGTGCAGTCCCCGGATCGAGGCGCTCGTGCTCGGCGTGGGCGACCTCGCCGCCAGCCAGGGCATGCGGCTCGGCCACATCGGCGCTGCGTCGCCGTATCCAGGCGACATCTGGCACCACGCCCGGACCCGGATGATCGTCGCCGCGCGCGCCGCGGGAATCGAAGCGATCGACGGCCCGTACGCCGACTACACCGACCCGGATGGCTTCGCCGCGACGAGCCACACCTTCGCGCTGCTCGGCGGCTCAGGCCGGTGGTGCATCCACCCCTCCCAGATCGAGGCGGTCAATCGGATCTTCGCGCCGACCGCGGAGGAGATCGCCGAAGCCGAGCGCGTCGTCACCGCCGTCCGCGACGCGGCAGCACGAGGCGAGGGCACGGCGTCGCTCGACGGCAGGATGATCGACCCGGCGACTGCCCGCAACTTCGAGCTGGTCCTGGCCCGGGCCGCCCGCGTCGACGACCGCCCGACGTCTCCCTGAGCGGCTGAAAGCGGCTCAGGCGAGGCCGGAGAAGTCCACCTGACCGGTGGTCATCGCGGCGCCGAAACCACCATCGGCGATGAGGTCGGTGCCGTTGACGTATGACGCCGCTTCGCTGCCGAGGAACGCGAGCGGCATCGCCACTTCACGCGCCGTCATGATCGTGCCGGTCGTCTGAGACACGTTCCAGTCGATGATCTTCGCGCCCATCGTCTGCTTGAAGTCCTCGAGCAGCGGCGTGTCGATCGGCGCAGGGCAGACCGAGTTGGTGCGAACACCCTTGGCGATCGTCGCACGGCTGCTGCGCATGCCCCAGACGCGGACGACCTCCGTGGAGAAGGAATACGAGTCCGAGCCGATGCCCGGCAGCTTGGCGTCGATCCAGTCCAGCGAGGCGTCCCAGTCACCGATGTCGAGCAACTCGTTGATCTCGGTGAGGTGGGTCGCCCACTGCCCGCCGGCGATCGACGCTGTGTTGACGATCGCGCCACCAGACGGGATCCGGTCGAGCAACGCCTCCGACAGCCTGCGCAGGGCGAGGTAGTTCACGGCGAGCACGATCTGCGGCGCCTGTGTCGCGGCGACGCCGGCGTTGTTGAACAACACGTCGACCGGCCCTTCGATCTCGGCGATGGCCGCGTCGACCGCGCCG